>CAZTQJ010000343.1:0-1500 GCA_964615615.1 uncultured Acidimicrobiaceae bacterium | reverse complement strand
TACACGGCTCTGAACACTCTTTCCCTACACGACGCTCTTCCGATCTCGCAACCTGTCGACAACATCAGCAACCATCGCTGTCTTGAAGGCTCGAAAACCGTTTGAGGTATCCGTCAGCTTTGCGCCGGTCATGGAATTCATGACTGCAGAGAACACGCGAACACCCAATTTGCGGAAGCGGTCTGAGGTTGTGTCTACGCCCAAGCGGCGCGAGGCAACAACGAAGTCAGCCGTGTCGGCCAAAATTGGCTCAAGCATTACGGGAATTTCACGAGGATCGTTCTGTCCATCAGCGTCAAGGGTGACGATAATCTCCACACCCAATTTCATGCAGAGTCGATAGCCGAATTGGAATGCTGAACCCTGGCCAACATTGCGCGGCAGGTCGACAACAATCGCACCATGGTTGCGAGCAACGTCAGCAGTCTGATCACTGCCACCATCAACCACGACAATGGTCATGATGGGAATGCCCTGGGCGTCTGCGGGCATGGCGTCGAGCACCGCACCGATATTTTCCTCTTCTTCATAGGCGCAGATCAGGGCCGCAATTCGCTCAACCTTGATATTGGGATATTCACCGGCGAAAGTACTCATGCCAGCCTCAAGGACATCAAGCGGCAGCGCCTGTCCTTTGGTGGTGTGAATTGGCTGGTTAGACATTTCCTACATTCCTTTCGGACTGGCAAAAATTTGCCGTACTAGTGGCTCGAAGTGCTCCAAGCTCTCGGTGTCGTAATCAGGGTCGAAACTTGATTGGTCCCAATCGTCGGCAAAGCTTGCCGCCAACGCGAACCACGCTTCGCCTTCGTACTGCTCACGGGAATTGGGGTCCATGCCCAGATGTTCGTAGTAGTGGCGCCCTTGGAAGTCTTGGTGCGCTCTGATGACTTGGTAAACCTCATCACGGACATAGGGCTTGAGGATTTCAGCAGCAATCTTGGGGTGATTGGCAACGCTGATGACCTTGCCAATGTCATGGCAGAGTGAAGCCACAATCATTTCGTCATCGGCACCAGCTCGCTGCGCCCTCGTGGCTGTCTGTAGGCAATGCATGCGCTGATCAACCGCGAAGCCATCGGTAATGGAGGCCAGTTGATTCAACATCGCAAGAATTTGTTCGGCAACCCTTGGCTGATTAGCTACCGTCTCCTCAGCAATAGTCATCCACTGCTCACGCGTCGAGTGATCCATGGCAGTAAAACTTTGTGGAGTTCCCATGCAGGCATTCTGCCACGCGAAAAGGGCTGGATCGTGCTTCTAGGGCGAGAGCAGTTGCAGGGCGTCTGCGGCAGATTGATTGCGATCTTCATCGAGGGCCGCGCGGTAATCGCTCGTAGGACAAGCATTCATCAGGCCAATGAGGCTGCTGAGAGCTCGCACCGACTCGCGCAGCTCTGGCGGAGGGGGAAAGTACTCGGCCTCTACGGTCATGACCAGTTCACTCACACCTTCGCGGGGATTGAGTTTTTCGATGACGGCTCTCACTAGCGCCTCGGG
>CAZTQJ010000342.1:0-1511 GCA_964615615.1 uncultured Acidimicrobiaceae bacterium | reverse complement strand
AGATAGCTTCAGGTGACTGGAGTTCAGACGTGTGCTCTTCCGATCTGGCGGGAACACGAACAGCCAGTTCACTTGCAGTGGGGAGTTTGATTTCCGGGTTCTTCGACATGGGTGAGAATCTTATGGAGGTTTTCTGTGCATAACCTGTGAATTTCGCTGCCTACGCTTTCTCGTAGCTCTACTGAACTGAGGTCTCAGATCAATCCACGAAGTCAAGGGCTTTGAAACTTGAGATCACTCCATCTCAGAGTTTTAGTCCCTTATTGGGCTAATTTCGTCCAATGAGCACTGATCTCGGCCTCTCGTCCCTGATCGCCGCCGACGAGGATTACCTCGTCGACATCCGTCGACATCTCCACGCTCAGCCTGAACTTTCCCACGCGGAGTTCAAAACCACCGCATTAGTCATTGATGAGATGAAGAAGATTGGCGCTAGCCAGCTGCCATTGGATCTCGAAACGGGAGCTGCCTTCGTACTGCAAGGCGGACGACCCGGTAAGACCGTCCTACTGCGTGCTGATTTAGATGCTCTGCCAGTAACAGAAACGAGGGACCTCAGTTTTCGTTCTGCAGTTGAGGGCATCATGCACGCATGCGGACATGATGCCCACACGGCAGGGCTCATTGGTAGCGCAAGGGCATTGGCCAAGAGGCTGGAGGACCTTCCGGGAAAATATGTCTTTGCCTTCCAGCCAGCCGAAGAGACTCTTGGGGGAGCACTCGCCATGATCGACGCTGGCCTCCTAGAACAGGCAAGGCCAGACGTATCGCTCGGGTGGCATTCCGCTTCTATCGCACCATTAGGTTTCATCGGTCTTCGCAACCAGGTGATGATGGCCGAATCTCAGTCCTTTGCTTTTCACGCAGCAGGGCAAGGTGGCCATGGAGCCTTAGCAAGCAGCCTTGGCGGAAACGTCCTGCTTGCGGTTGCCGGATTAGCAAGACGCCTCGATGATGTCGTTGAGAATCTCATCTACGAAGGCACCGCTTGCGCATGTTCAGCGGGAATCTTGCAGGCGGGAACAGCAGCAAACGTCATCCCCGCTCACGCTCAGCTTCGAGGAACCCTTCGGACCTTCACGCCCGAGCAATACGCGACGGCCTGCGCCAGACTCCGTGATCTCGCCGCTGAGTGCTCGGCTGCCGAAGGGGTGACGGTCACCCTCGAACTAGGTGGTCGTGCTCCGGCCGTAATCAATGATCCACGGATCACCGATATCGTCCGAGCTTCAGGACGAGCAGTACTGGGTGACGATCGCGTTCTCGAGCTACCGCCGGTGACCCCTAGTGAAGATATGAGCGAATTCTTAAACCGCGTTCCCGGCTGCTTCTTTTTTGTAGGTGGAGCCTTGGCCGATGGCAGCAGTGGCGGCCACCACCAAGAAGGCTTCGCCCTCGATGACGCTTGTGTTGCGCTTGGCGCATCAGTACTCGGTGAAGCGGCTCGTCACTGCGCTGAACTTGAGAGCACTGCCTGATTAATCAGGCCACAGCCCTAAGAATCAAAACAG
>CAZTQJ010000341.1:0-1521 GCA_964615615.1 uncultured Acidimicrobiaceae bacterium | reverse complement strand
ATGAGCCTCTCACGGCCCTACGTCCTCAATCACTCACGACGAAGGTCCCCCTTAGCTGACACGAATCTCGCGCTCTTCGAAGGTTTCAATGATGTCGCCGTCCTTGAGGTCTTGGAACTCGGTGAGGCCAATGCCACACTCGAAGCCACTGGCCACTTCACGGACGTCATCTTTGAACCTACGCAGCGAGGAGATCGCGCCCTTCCAAATGATGGTTCCTTCGCGAAGGAATCGAACCTTGGAGCCTCGGGTGATCTGTCCATTGAGGACATAGCAACCAGCAATGGCACCGAGCTTTGGCACGCGGAAGACCTGACGTACTTCGGCTTCTCCGGTAACCACTTCTTCGTAGGTGGGAGCAAGCAAACCGAGCATGGCAGATTCGATGTCTTCGATGAGCTTGTAGATGATTTCGTAGGTGCGAACCTCTACGTGCTCATTGGCCGCCAAGTCACGACTGCGACGATCGGGACGAACGCCAAAGCCGATGATGGTGGCCATGGAGGCCTTCGCCAACTGCACGTCATTCTCGGTGATACCACCGATGCCGCGGTGCACAAAGCTGAGCTTGACCTCATCGCGTTCGAGCTTCTTGAGTGACTCGGTGCAGGCTTCGAGCGAACCCTGCACGTCAGCCTTCAAGACAACATTCAGCGTTGCGGTCTCACCACGCTGAATCTGCGCGAAGATATCTTCAAGCCTTGCGCCGCCAGCGGTTGCCGCTGCGGGGACGTAGCCAGAAAGACGGAAACGATGCGCCCTTGCCTCACCGAGGTTGCGTGCGCGAGCCTGGTCAGAAGCAACATGTACTTCGTCACCAGCCAAGGGCGGCTCAGAGAAGCCGAGGATCTGGACGGGAGTGGAAGGACCGGCTTGCTTGATGGCCTCACCACGGTCGTTAATCAGGGCCTTGACCTTGCCCCAGGCGGCGCCAGCAACGATGGCATCGCCAACCTTGATGATGCCTGACTGCACAATGACGGTAGCTACGGGGCCTCGACCAACCTCAAGGTTGGCTTCAAGCACCGCTCCACGACCATTGCCTTCAAGCGAAGCGGTGAGTTCAGCAATTTCGGCAACGAGGACAACCTGCTCCAAGAGTTCTTGAATGCCGGTCTGCTGCAGTGCGGAGATCTCCACACAGATGGTGTCGCCACCCCACTTCTCGGGGACGAGCTCGTGCTCGGCAATCTGCTGTAGCACGCGGTCGGGATTGGCATCAGGCCTGTCCATCTTGTTGACCGCCACGATGATGGGAACCTCTGCGGCCTTGGCGTGCGCGATGGCCTCAATAGTTTGAGGCATGACGCCGTCGTCGGCAGCCACCACCAAGATGACAATGTCGGTGACCTTGGCACCACGGGCTCGCATAGCCGTGAAGGCTTCGTGACCAGGGGTGTCAATGAAGCTAATAGGATGGCCGTTCCAGTTCACCTGGTAGGCACCGACGTGCTGGGTAATGCCACCGGCTTCGCCAAGATCGGAAGAGCACACGTCTGAACTCCAGTCACCTGAAGCTAT
>CAZTQJ010000340.1:0-1526 GCA_964615615.1 uncultured Acidimicrobiaceae bacterium | reverse complement strand
GGTCACAGTCACTTTCCATGGCGTCGCGGGCTGCCACCAGGTCACGGATGCCCTTGGCCTCGACCAAGCGCCCGCAGAGCCCAACGGTGAAGACGGGATGGGCGATGGGGGCGGCCTCTGGCCAGTCAGGAACGGGGTGAGCAACAATCTCTACTGCGCCCTTCGCGCCCCAGTGTTTGGCGAGCGTGACGGCGCTCTGCGAACGTGCGGCCACGAAACTCGCACGCGCGAGCACCCAGTGGCGCCACTTGCGCAGTGGCCAAGGCATGCTGCGATCAAGGTTCTCTGCGGCCTGGACACCAAAGGGAATGCCGCGACGAACACAGGCCCAAGCCCATTGGAGGCCGGCGACGGAAAATGGCTCTTGCTCGATGAAGACCACGGCCGGGCGCTGCTCGCGCAAGATCTTGCGTGGCGAGCTCAGGTAGCAGTGGCGCTGCTGGCGGCCGGCTCCCAGGATGGCGCGAGGAAGCAGCTGTCCTTGCAGACTGCTCAGCGCTTCGGGGCTGAAGCCATCTGGGCTGTAGGGATCTTTCCAGTGACTCGGGACCACAATCTTGAGATCCACGCCACGACTCTTGAGTTCTGCGTAGATCTCTTGATTCACCGGTCGCACGCAGGGATGACTCACGACGAGAAGATCGAGGCCAGAAGGTGGCGAGGCTGGAGACACGGGCGAAACCTAGCACCGCGAAAGGCTTAACTGGCCTAGGATCACTGCGTGGCGAGCGACCCAGTTTCCGCTGAGCCGGCAGGCTTTCGCCGAGGACATACCGCCAGAGTTGGCCATAACGCCGTCGTGCAGTTGGCTTCGCAGCTGATGGTCATTGGCGTGGGCATAGTCCTTACTCCCCTCATTGTCTCGAAATTAGGCCTGGCTACCTACGGCGTCTGGACCTTTATCACCGTCACCATTGGTTATCTGACCGTGGTGGACCCCGGCCTCAATGCCGCCGTCGTGAAGTTCGGTGCGCCGCGATACGCCGAGGGTGATCGCGTGACTCCAGCCCGACTTGCAGGATTTGGTGTGAGCATCTGGCTCGCCATTGGCCTGCTCGCAAGTCCCCTCCTGCTCGTCATGGCGCCTTTCATCACCGACCACCTGAAGGGATCTGGCGTGGCCGCAGGTCAGATCGGCTGGCTGGTCACCTACGCCTTTGCCTCACTCATTTTCTCGGCAAGTAGTTCCATCCTCTCTTCGGTTTTGGTGGCTGCTGGAGAACAGTGGATCTCCAACGTCATCGACACCGTCACGCGCCTGCTCTATGGCCTGCTCGCTGCTGGCCTCTTGCTCAGTGGCCACGGATTAGCCGGCCTGGCTATTGCCCTTGGCCTCCAACAAGTACTGAGTGCGCTCGTCATGGCCATGGTCATCGCCAGACGCCTCGGGCCAGTGCTGGGCAATCCCTTTGCCTTAGAGCGCTCGACGATTCGCCAGGTTTTAGCCTTTGGTGGCTGGGCGCAGATGGGCAATCTCTTCAGCACCCTCAATTCCATGACCAATGCCTTGGTTGCCGGAACCTTTA
>CAZTQJ010000339.1:0-1535 GCA_964615615.1 uncultured Acidimicrobiaceae bacterium | reverse complement strand
TGGCACTCATCGTGGCGTGACGATCGAGTTGGATCTCTTTGCCCTCAGTGCTGAGGAGGGAGACCGCCTGAGCCCTGCTCAGAACCCGAGCAGGGCTGGGAAGGGGCAAGGAGCCCGGCCACGGTCCCTCGCCGCTAGACCGTGGGGAATTCGCCGAAGCAAGGGGGAGTAAGCGTCCGCGTGTGGACGGATCACGGCCAGCAAAGAGTCTTGCCACCATGAGCGAGCGAGGACCGAAACGGTCTTGAACTCCTCGAGCGATTGCCAAGGCCCGACGGTCTTGCACTGACGAGCCACCAAAGAAATCGGCCTGGTGACTGACTAGTGATCGCTCCGCTTCCAATGAAGCCAAGCGAGCCAAGGCTTTGGCATCGCGAAGGCCAGGAAGTTCTCCACTCTGGCCTCGGGCAACACGGTGAGCCGCCACCGCATCGCGACCAAAGCGTTCGGTGATGCTGGCCTCGGGGAGCCTTGCAAAAAGTCCAAGGCGGTAAATACCTACGCGCTCCAGGCTGGCTGAGAGTTTGGGCTGGCCTAGGCAGGCAACGGGTATCTGGGCCAGAAAGGCCTGAGTTTTTCCCAGAGGGACGATTTCTTGCATCGCCGCAGCAGTGCATGCCGCGAACAGGCCATCGGCAATGCCGAGCTGTATTGCGGACTCCTCGCCAAGCAGCCCTATGAGGCGCTGGCGTAATTCCTGTAAGACCCTTTGCTCGCCACCAAAGAACCGTGCGGGCCCACGAGCGGGGAACACGATGACACCGAGACGCAGGGCTTCAGCAAAAGGACAGAGCTCGCGCACCATCGTGAGCGCTTCAGCAAAACGCCTCAAGTGTTCTGCTTCGCTGTCTTCTTCGAACAGGTCCGGACAACGCAGGGCAAGCATGCGCTGAAGGCCTTCGCCTCGCGCAGCGAACTTTCCCTGCCCTGCTGCGACCGAGGCATGAGTTGCTGCTGCTCTAAGTCTTGGCATCGTCACAGAGCCCTACTGAGCCCTCATGGCTAGGGAGGTGCAGCGCATGAGCGCTGGGACGTCGTTCACCTCGCCTCGCCACGCTATGCACTCTGGCTTGGCGTGCACGAAGCCGGCCGCTCCCCTGTCCTAGACCCTCCCAATGAGCATCTGTCACCGTGATCGTGAGGTCGGCTTCAGGCCAGACCGAGTTGTCTTTACCCACCACCACGATCACCGCACGGCGATCTCGAGCACGAGCTGCGAGACGACGTGCCGTCGAAGCCTTTATCCCTCGGTCAAGGACAAGCAGCAGCATGTCAAAACCATCCAGCAAACTTCCAGCAGCTTCGGCGAGGGACTCGCCGGCCAGCGGCACAAAGACCACTCGCGTAAGGTCAAGACCAAGCTCGGCTGCCGCCGCAATTCCTGGATCTTCTGCGCCAACTACCGCACACCAGTGGCCGCGACGAGAGGGCTCACTCGCCAAGGCATAGGCAAGGCTGTGACCACCTTGGCCAAAAGCAGCGGTAATCAGTACAGATCGGAAGAGCACACGTCTGAACTCCAGTCACCTGAAGCT
>CAZTQJ010000338.1:0-1535 GCA_964615615.1 uncultured Acidimicrobiaceae bacterium | reverse complement strand
AAGTGCTCCACCCTGATGCCCTCACTGCGCAGACGATCGACGAGCGGACCAGGACTTCCCAAGATCACCGTGATGTCGGCGAAGTTGAGGGCTGGCACTTGGCGAGCCATGGCGAGCTCACCACCCGAGAGCTTCGCGTGGTGACCAAAGATGGCTACGCGAGGGAGCTGCTCACCAGTGAGCAGGGCTAGCTGTTGAGTCACTGAGGCCTTCCAGCTAAAAGCCTCGGCGTAGTCACGACAGCGCTGCGCACTCGCTAGCGGAACTTCTTGCCTAGCAATGGCCATAAGCGCCCCCGCGAGGGCATCGACGTCGCCGGGCTTCACGAGCATCTCTGGGCTGAAGCTCCCCAGTACTTCGCTGAGTCCTCCTAGATCAGAGGCCAGGACCGGCGTTCCACAGGCTAAGGATTCCAAAACGACGAGGCCAAAGCCCTCATGGGCCACGGTGGGAACAAGGGACAGATCAGCTGCGCCGTAGTGCGTCGCGAGATCTTCATCGGCCACAAAACCCGCGAAGCGAACGTGATCTTGGAGGCCGAGCTCATCACTGAGCGCCTCAAGATTGGCGCGCTCGGGCCCCTTGCCCAAGATTTCTAGTTCGAGCGCAACACCAGCATCACGGACCTTGGCCAGCGCCGCCAAGAGCAGGTCAAGACCCATACGTCGCTGCAAACGACGCACCGTGACTACACGCAGTGCCCGCTGCGATAGCGCTGTGTCATTGCTGGCCTGCAGGCTGAAGCGCTCGAGATCTAGGCCCGGTGCTATCACCGCAATGCGACCTCGGGGGATGTCGTAGCGAGTAGCGAGTTCGCTGGCAAAGGCTTCACTCAAGGTGATGCACTGATCGGCACGGCGATAGACGACGCCTTCAAGAAATTTGGCTATCGCTACTTTGTATTTCGCAGCCCCAGCGGCTTCCAGCTCGCCCGCCCAGGGGCCGTGGAAGTGCATGATGACGCGCCTAGCCTTCAGTGCTCCCGTGATCACCGCAAGGAAGGCATGGGGCGCGAAGTGAATGTCGACGCTGCGCGCCGAAGAACGCGCAATGATCTGACGCGCTTTCCAGGATCGCTTGAGCAGCGAATCTTGAGGCGAACCTAAGTAGCCCTCATTGTCTGAGGCATCAACGCTGGCGGCAAGTACTTCAAGCGAGACGCCCTCTTGCCTGAGCGCCTCGACATAGCCATCGACGTAGCGATTGAGTCCACCCGCGCGCGTAGCCAGGGTCTCGAGGCCGACGACGAGCAGTGAGGAGTTCCGCTTACTCATCACAGGGCTTCGAGGACTAGGCCCAGTTTGGCCACCGCGGCATCCATGCTGAAGGCCCCAGCCCGCCTCCGAGCCACTTCTCCCATGGCGCGCAGCATCTCGCGATCACTCGCCAGGGCGACCATGGCCGCGCAGAGCTGCGCTGCGCTGCCATCAGTGATGATGCCGCCTGCAGCTTGCGTGTCGTCGCCCTCACCGAGGATGAGTTCAGGAAGAATGCCAACAGCTCTAGATCGGAAGAGCACACGTCTGAACTCCAGT
>CAZTQJ010000337.1:0-1542 GCA_964615615.1 uncultured Acidimicrobiaceae bacterium | reverse complement strand
GATAGCTTCAGGTGACTGGAGTTCAGACGTGTGCTCTTCCGATCTCCCGTCGGACTTGGTAGTCACGTCCACTGGGATCGCAAACTTGATTCCTTGCTCGCTCAGGCACTCATGAGCATTCAGGCCATCAAGGCCGTTGAGATTGGTGAGGGCATTGCAGTCGCGGGGCTTCGCGGCTCCGAGGCCCACGATGCCATCAGCTTGGCGGCAGATGATGACCATAACTGGGACAAAGCGGGCGGCTATCGACGGGAAACCATGCGCGCTGGCGGCATTGAGGGAGGCATCTCCACGGGGGGTCCCATCTCTGCGCGACTGGCCATGAAGCCCCTGGCCTCATTGAATCGACCCAGCCTGGGAACCGTCGATGTCGCATCAAAGGAGTCGACGGTGTCCTTCAAGGAGCGCACCGACGTGACGGCGGTGCCCGCAATGGGTGTTGTTGCAGAAGCGATGACTGCCCTCGTGCTTGCCAATGAACTCCTGCGCAAGTGCGGGGGAGACTCTCTCGCCGAGCTTCAACGAAACCTCGAAGGCTTTCTGGCCCATCTCGATGAAACGCCCTCTAGTCCCATCCCGCGCAACTAAGCGTGAAAGCCGCTCGCATTGCCCTCATTGGCATGATGGGATCGGGGAAATCAACGGTGGCGGCAGTGCTTGCAGAGCGGCTTGATTGGCCCTTCGTTGACCTTGATGCGGTGCTTGAAGCGAAAAGTGAAATGAGCGTCTCGGAGATTTTTGCCAGCCAAGGAGAGCCCGCCTTTCGTGCCTTAGAGGCGAGCAGCTGCTTAGCCTTACTCGAGCCTGACGAGCAGTTTGTGCTTGCGCTTGGCGGCGGAGCAGTTGAAAATGAGGCGACGCGCGGCGCTCTGCAGCGCCGCGCGACCGTGATTTGGCTGCGAGCGTCGATCAACACACTCATCGCGCGCGTGGGGAGTGGATCAGCTCGGCCGCTCCTGGGTGAAAAGATCAAAGAGAGCATGGAAGAGATCCTGAAGCGCAGAGAGCCCTTTTACGAGGCTTGCGCTGATTATGTCCTCGACGTCGATGACTTGAGCCCACGCGAAGTTTCTGATCGCATTGCGGTTTTGACCAAGGGTGACCGATGACCACGATTCATGTGCCACTGAGTGAGCGAAGCTATGACGTCGAAGTTGGCGCGGGCGTGCGTGAGCATTTGGCTTCCGTGATTGCCAAGCTCGCCCCAGACGCAAAGCTTGCAGCAATTGTGACTCAAGATGCGCTCATTGCTTTGCCCTGGTTTTCTTCCCTTGACCCAGGCATTGCGTCCATACAACTCAGTATTCCCGAAGGTGAAGATGCAAAGTCTTTGGAGACCATAGGAATCCTGGCGAGCCGCTTGGCCCAGGCTGGCTTTTCGCGGCGTGACATCGTGGTGGCCGTTGGCGGCGGCATGGTGAGTGACGTTGCTGGCTTTCTTGCGGCCAGTTTTCACCGAGGGGTTAATTACATCACGGTTGCTACGACCTTGTTGGCCCAAGTCGATGCAGCTATCGGTGGCAAGACGGGGGTCAATATTCC
>CAZTQJ010000336.1:0-1556 GCA_964615615.1 uncultured Acidimicrobiaceae bacterium | reverse complement strand
GAACTCATCGGCTTGCGCTACTTCCGGATGCTCGAAAGCCCCTTTGCGTATCTGCGGGGCTCGGCTGCGGTTATGGCCGCTGATTTCGGACCCCTCCCGCGAACCGGCCTCGAGGTCCAGCTCTGTGGTGATGCCCATCTCGCAAACTTCGGTGTCTTTTACTCACCCGAGCGTCGCCTCGTCTTTGACCTGAATGATTTCGATGAGACGCAGCGAGGCTCTTTTGAGTGGGATGTTAAGCGCCTCGTGATCTCGGGAGCGGTCGCAGCAATAGATCTTGGTTTCAGTGAGATCCAGGCCGAGCGAGCTGCGCGCACCGCGGCTGAGTACTACCGCAAGACCATGCGCGAGCTGGCGAACAAGGGAAACCTTGATGTCTTCTATGCCCACGGACAAGTCGAAGAAATTCGCGACCTTATTGCGGACGAGGTTGGAGAAAAAGTCGCTAGAGGTATCGACACGCTGTCTGCCCGAGCAAGGCGCAAAGATGCGCTTCGGGCCTTTGATCGTCTCACGGAGACCCTCGACGGCGTAACCCGCTTCGTGTCTGATCCACCGGTCTTAGTACCCCTGCGTGAATTAACCGGCGAAGACCAAGGGACGCTTCGCAGTCGTATTGAACAGATGGTTGGCCAATACCGTGAAAGCTTGCCCGTTGATCGACGGGCTTTGCTTGAGCAGTATGAAGTCATCGACGTAGCGCGAAAAGTTGTGGGTGTGGGATCAGTGGGAACCCGTTGCTATGTCGTGCTCCTCGAGGGACGAGATGCAAACGACCCACTTTTCCTGCAGATCAAAGAGGCTGAGCCGAGCGTGCTTGAGCCCTATTTCGGAGCTTCGAAATACGAACAGCATGGGGAGCGCGTTGTCGAAGGCCAGCGGGCGATTCAGGCAACACCCGATCCCTTCTTGGGCTGGCACCGCTTCGTGGACTTCAGTGACCACCCCACGGATGTCTATGTTCGCCAACTCTGGGACGCAAAGGCTTCAGTGAATTTGACCAAGCTAGACAGCCCACATCTCCTTAGCTATATGGCCGTTTGCGGTCAGACCTTGGCTCGGGCTCACGCGCGCACGGGTGATCGCATTGCCATCGCTGCCTATCTCGGGAGTTCAGACAGTTTTGAGCGAGCGATGGGTGCGATGGCGATGGACGGTGTTCAGCGAAATCTGGAGGACTTCAACAGGCTTGTTGCCGCCGCAGAGGATGGCTTAATTCCCGTCACCATCGAGCACTAGGGCAGCTCGCAAGAAGCCGTCTAAGGCTCGTGCGTAATGGAAATCGCGAGTTTTGGGCAGAGCACACAGGCTTGCCGTGCGGCAGCCATGAGCTCTGCAGGGATGGCCTCGCGACTCACGATGGGATAACCCCACTCGTCGAGACTGATCATTTCCGGCAGGGCATCGGCGCAGAGGCCGTGGCCATCGCAGGCGATCGGGTTCAGCAGAAGGATACGTTTACGCATCGCTAGTGCTTCGCCGTAGGCGTGGGAAAGGCGGCACGGTTGCGTTCAAGGCCGCAGTCGCCTCGTTCATGAATGGCAATGTGTTGCGCA
>CAZTQJ010000335.1:0-1573 GCA_964615615.1 uncultured Acidimicrobiaceae bacterium | reverse complement strand
GAGTTCAGACGTGTGCTCTTCCGATCTCACGATTTTGGCCTACCTCAATGGGGCCATGAGCCTCATCGGCATCGTGCTCGGTGGACGCAATCTCATCTCCATAGCCTTTGTGGTCACTGCCATAGGCGCGCTCATGATGGCGAACGAACTTCGCATTGGCTATTACATCGCCGTGGTGAGCAGCGCGATCTTGCTCCTGCTCGGTCTCGCCAGCTATTGGGTCTACCAGGGAGGAATCTACGGTCTGATTTCCCTCGTGATCTATGGGGCGCTTTTGGCCCTGCTCCTCCATCGCCACAGCCGTGAGTTCCTGCGTATCTGGCTACGCTGACCCCATCAGTCGTAACGAAAGGCCCTCGACATGACCACCATTATCAGTGACCTCAATCAGTTTCCCGGCCTTGTCGGAGAGCACCTTGGCTTTAGTGATTGGTTCCCCGTCCTACAAGACCGAGTCAATCTCTTTGCCGATGCCACCGAAGACCATCAGTGGATCCACGTGGACCCAGAGCGGGCTAAGGAAGGTCCTTTTGGTGTTGCCATTGCCCATGGCTATCTCACGCTTGCGCTGATCCCTGCCCTCATCGGTCAATGCCTTCGCGTCGATGGCATGAGCATGGGGGTGAATTACGGCTGCAACAAGGTGCGCTTCCCCGCTCCCGTGCCCGTCGGGTCGAAGGTCCGGCTCGGTATTGCTGTTGGCGATGTCGAAGCAGTGAGCGGAGGCTTCCAGGTGGTTCTCGACGCCACCATCGAAGTCGAAGGCGCTCCAAAGCCATCCTGTGTTGCCCAAGTCGTCTACCGCTACTACCACTAAGGCCTCATGGACTTCTCCCAACTCCCCGCTGCGGAGGAAAAGACTGCCCACGTGCAGGCGATGTTCGATGCGATCGCTCCAAAGTACGAGCTGGTAAATCGCCTCATGACCTTTGGTCTTGACGCGCGCTGGAGGCGTGCAGCACTCAAGCAACTCAGCTTGGCTCCTGGCGCCAAGGTGCTCGATCTTGCGACGGGAACCGGAGACCTCAGCCGAGGAGCGAGCGCACTAGGTTTCGCCGTCCTTGGCGCAGATCTCTCGCTGGGCATGCTGCAGGCGAATACGGCGAGCGCGCCCAAGGTGCAAGCCGATGTCGCCGCCCTCGCCTTTGGGGATGCAAGTTTTGACGGTTTGATCTGTGGCTATGCCCTCAGGAATTTTACCGACCTGCAAATTGCACTGAACGAAATGGCGAGGGTACTGAGGCCAGGAGCTCGCCTTGCTCTCCTTGAAGTTTGTGAACCCAATCAGGCCTTCGTGAAATTTGGATTCAATCTCTGGTTTAGGCGAGTAGTTCCCTTCATTGGAGGCCTGCTCTCGGATCGCAGCGCCTATCAATACCTCCCCCGCTCTACGACCTACCTGCCTTCCCCCGAGCAACTGTGCACCATGGTCGCAGCCGCTGGGTTCACCAGCATCAAGCATCAGCGTCTTTCTGGTGGACTGAGCCAACTGCTCAGCGCGACTAGGTCCGAAGCCTCCTCATGAGCCCCCTGGCGGCTACGGCTTATCGCCTCGGGTCCAAGCACGAGATTG
>CAZTQJ010000334.1:0-1576 GCA_964615615.1 uncultured Acidimicrobiaceae bacterium | reverse complement strand
CGCCGCCACCATCTTGGCCTCAACACACTTTGGCTATCCCCTCTCCACGACTCAGGTGGCCAGTGGATCCATCATTGGAACGGGCATGGCGACCGGCGCAGGTCGCATGAACTGGCCAGTAGCTCGCTCCATGGTGCTGACCTGGGTTATCACCCTCCCTGGCGCTGGACTAGTGGGCGCGCTTGCCATGGGTATTGAGCGCGGCCTTGGTTCCCGCTGGGGCTCAGCGGTAAACATCGTGTTGCTCATCTGCGGCTGTGCGCTCCTCTACTTCAAGTCTCAAGCCACCAAGATTTCTCACCACAATGTCAATGAAGTTCAGGGTGGCGATGCTGCCAAGGAGGCTGTATAAATGCTCACCCTCGCCGCTGCGGTTACTTCCGCTACGCCACCCACACCGCTCATTGACTGGGTCGCGCTCCTCAAGATCATCCTCGCAACAAGCATCTTTGGAGCAGGCCTCGTGGGGGTCTATTCCCTCGGACTCGTCCTCCTCAGTGCCAGTGGAGCCCGTCGTGCCACGAGCCCTTCGGTCAGTGCCCTGATGAAGCTGAGTGCCTACCTCGCATTCGGCCTTGGTCTTTGTGCCATTGCCTACGGCGTCCATATCTTGCTTGCCAAGTAAACGGGCCCCGGGGGCCGGCAAGACTGCCTAGGGTGGACTCATGGCCAGAATTGGAAACCTCTATGGACCCGATGCCACCTTTCTCGGCATTCCTCCTGCCAATCTCGACAATCCCTCAACTTGGCATCAAGCTTCAGCTGCCATCATCGGCGCTCCCTTTGATGGGGGAACCTCTCACCGAGCTGGCTGTCGATTTGGGCCTCAAGCCATACGCCTCACCGACTATCTCCCCCACGATGGCGCACGGCCACATCTTGCTCTGGGTGTAGATCCCCTCGCAGATCTTGGACTTGTCGATCTCGGCGATATTGAGATGCCCTCGGGAGATACTGAGGGCTCACTCGCGCGCCTCGAAGCAGCCGTTGCAGAGATTGCCGCTGCTGGTGTGATTCCCATCGTTCTCGGTGGCGACCACACCATTGCCCTAGCTGATGTCACCGGCTGCGCTCGCCATCTTGGCTGGGGACGCGTGTCGGTTATCCACTTCGATGCCCATGCGGACACCGCTGATATTCAATTTGGCTCCCTCCACGGACACGGAACTCCTATGCGACGCCTTATTGAGTCCGGTGCCTGCCGCGGTGATCGCTTCTTGCAGGTCGGCCTTCGTGGCTACTGGCCAGAAGCTGAGACCCTGTCGTGGATGGCCGGAGAAGGTATGCGGTCTTTTGAGATGTCAGAAATTGTCGCCAAGGGTCTTGATGTCGTCTTGGATGAGGCTTCGCGCATTGCTCTTGATGATTGCGATGCAGTCTTTCTCTCTATAGATGTTGACGTGGTTGACCCTGGCCAAGCGCCAGGAACGGGAACGCCAGAACCTGGTGGACTAACGAGTCGACAACTGCTCGATGCCGTAAGGCGACTCGCCATGGAGTTACCCATCTGTGGCATTGATGTCGTAGAGGTAGATCGGAAGAGCACACGTCTGAACTCCAGTCACCTGAAGCTATC
>CAZTQJ010000333.1:0-1581 GCA_964615615.1 uncultured Acidimicrobiaceae bacterium | reverse complement strand
ACACGGCTCTGAACACTCTTTCCCTACACGACGCTCTTCCGATCTTGCCACAGTCAACCGTGCACCGTAATTTGCTGCTTTCAGAACTCCGTGCCGAACAGGTACCCGTTGCCGAGATGCTTTTTCGTGGTGGCCTACCTTCCGTACGCGAAGCCATTTCCGAGCAGGAGCGCAGTGCCCGTCAAGCTGGCTCACCGCCTCCGGCAAGTGACGCCCTTTTACGCATGGCCGAAGATCTCCTTTTAGTGACGGCCCTTGCCGCATGGAAGGATCGCGCAGCAGCAGTGCAGGCCGCCGGAAGCTCCGTGCAGATGCGCGACCTTCGCACCACTGCCGTGGCAGCGAAGACCGTCAAGCTCGATGAAGAGGGTCGCAAGCTTTCTCAGCAGATCCACGAGCAGCTCGAACACCGCGTCAAGGCAATGGAGACCAAGTGGCTCGAATCTATTGATGCTTCGCTCACCGAGCAGAAGGTGGCAGCCGCGCTGCAGGCCGTTGCCAGCCCTCCTGACCGTTCCCTGCGCTGCCCAGCCGATCTCGCCGTTCGCATCGCTACAGCGACCAGTGAAGCGCTGAGCGCTGAGCTAAGCCCCACGGATTGGATCGCCCTCCTCCGCGTAGCGGCCGAGTCACCCATGAAGCGTTCTATTAAGCCTGCAGGCATCCCTGCCGATGAGAACGCTCAAGCCATTGCCCGCTCCCTTGCGGGATCTATCCCCGCCCTGGCGCAACAACTTGGCCTTAAGATGCCGCCTCCCCCGCCTAAGCGCAGCAGCGTGCATCGCCGGGTTACTCCCCCAGCGAACTCCGCAGGGTAATTTGGCGGGCAATAAGCCCGCTGCGTTCAAAGAGGGATTTCGTCGAGCGGTCTCCAGGTAGCGCCACTGCGTCTATCCAGGACTTACCCTGACTCTTGGCTAGGGCAACTTGGTAATTGAGGATCTCTTCGCCTAATCCCACCGTGCGGGCCTCGGCTTCGACGTAGATCAACTCAACGCGAGCTCCTTGCTGGTCGAGGCTCAACCATCCGATACCTACGCAGCTGTCTTCTATGAAGCCCAAGGCGATGCTGTGGTCCTCGGCGAGGAGGCCCTGCTCTATTAACGCGTCTCGTTGCTCTGGTGAAGTCAGGGAGATAGGAAGCAGCGCCAACGCTTCTTGGCCGCCACGGAGTTTCGTTCCCGCGCTAACCGCAAGGTCGAGCAGGCGCGAGATCTCTGAGCGGTCTGTAGGGCTAGCTGCTCTGACCTGAAGTTTCATCGCTCGCCTTCGCGTCCCCCGTGGTGGCCTCAAGTCGTTGGGCGATTGCCGCAAGGATGGTCTGGCGACCACGGCCTTGAGCTTCGCAGGCTGATATTTCGTGCAACTCGGCATCGCTCAGGGTCTCCAAGCGCCTGAGCACCTGGGATGCGGAAAGTTGGTCATAGCCCGGAATGAGGTGATCGAGGGCACCTTTGGCCGCTGGAGGCCGTGCGGGAGCAGTCTGGCCCATGGCCGACGCAGCAGCTTTACTGCCTGCTTGGCCAGCCACCTTGCCCAGATTACGAGCAGCCCCTAAGGATCCCAGGAGGGTGGAGCGAC
>CAZTQJ010000332.1:0-1589 GCA_964615615.1 uncultured Acidimicrobiaceae bacterium | reverse complement strand
TACACGGCTCTGAACACTCTTTCCCTACACGACGCTCTTCCGATCTGCCTTGCTCCTCTTTGCCTCGCTGTTGTGTATTGGCGTAGCAACCTCTTATCGGCCAATTCGTACCGAACCCATATCCACACCGGCCTTCTTAACCGGTTGGTTGATCTCCGAGCTTGGCTTTCAGCACAGTGTCTCGAGCGCGCTAGTCACCGCACTGCTCGTGCACTTTGGCGCTCTGCATTCGGTCTTGGGCAAGATTGGCCTTGGCCTCATGTTCCTTAACTGGATTGGCCTCCTTGCACACGTCGGTTTTGGTCGCCGTGCCCGAGCTGTCGTTCGAAGGTCTCTGAAAGAGACGCCAAACTTCCCTATAACTCTCCTTCCTGATCATCTCTCCATGCGCTGGCACCGCTGGTGGCGATCGGCGATAGGGATACCCGTGAAGGGTTTCAAGGTCAAGGTCACAAAGAACATTGATTACTTTGGTGATGGTCGTCACGCTCATCATCTCGATGTCATTACCGATGCGCGCGGAGCAAAAGATGCGCCGGTCATGGTTTACATCCATGGTGGAGCATGGGTGATCGGTGACAAGCGTGAGCAGGCTTTGCCCATGCTCTATGAACTTGCGCGTCGAGGATGGGTTTGTGTCTCGGTCAACTATCGCCTGTCGCCAAAGGCAACCTGGCCAGAGCACATCATCGATGTCAAGCAGGCCTTGGCTTGGGTTCGCCGAGAGATCTCCGACTATGGCGGGGATGCGTCCTTTGTCGCGCTCTCGGGTGGTTCTGCCGGAGGCCACCTCGCCGCATTGACCGCCCTGACGCTTGGTGACGAAGAGTTTGGTGGTGGCAACGATGAAGCTCGTGATGTTGAGGTCGATGCCTGTATTCCTTTCTATGGCACCCATGACATGGAAGGCCACCCTGACCTCAGCGGTCGCTTTGGTCGAGGCCTGGTGACCTTGCTCGAAGAGCAGGTCATGAAGCTGACCGTGCTTGATCACCCCGAGGTATTTAAAAAGGCCTCCCCGCTTCGCCAAGTGCGCGCTGACGCTCCGCCCTTCTACGTCATCCAGGGTGCACATGACACACTGATGCCGGTCATAGTGGCCCGCCGCTTTGTTGCCGATCTACGCAAAGCTGGCGCCCCCATCGTTGCCTACAGCGAATTCCCCCTGGCCCAACATGCCTTCGATACCACTGCCTCTCCGCGCTCAGCGGCTTCCACCGCGGGAGTCATCGCCTTTTTGGAAGCAGTCAGAGCCCAGAAGCAAGCGTCGAAGTCAGCATCTGCCGGCTGAGGCTTTTGGGCCAAGGAAGCGCGGGGGATCGGGTCGAGACCTAGTCCCAGCCAAATGGGGTGGGCAAGTCACGCCTGCTGCTCTCCTGGCCCTTCTTGGCAAAGAAAGCGTTCTTTGGCTAAGGCCGTGGGGAAGGGTCTTAGGGAATGAGTGGCAGCTTGCCCAAGTGTGATCCCTCACGCTTAAAGTGCCTCAGCGGTAATAAAGGCCAGTAGGCACCCGGGCTTTCGGCTGAAGGCACGGACACAACCCCTGCCGCTAGTTCGGCTACGGTAATTCCTATACCGGTATCGGGCGG
>CAZTQJ010000331.1:0-1596 GCA_964615615.1 uncultured Acidimicrobiaceae bacterium | reverse complement strand
GATAGCTTCAGGTGACTGGAGTTCAGACGTGTGCTCTTCCGATCTATCCTGCGAAAATCGCCAAGCTCAGAGCTTCAGACCCAAGACTTGGTGGGCAATCAGCCCAAGGTGGCTCGGTTTCACCAGGAGAAGTTGCAAACCTCTGCGTCTTTGATCCACAGGCCACCTGGACTGCCTCAAGTGCTGATTCAGCTTCGAGGTCAGCAAACCTTCCCTATGAGGGCTGGCCCTTGCAGGGGAAAGTGAGACATACCTTGTTGCGTGGTGAAGCCGTGGTGCTCGACGGGCAGGCCCAGCGATGATGCGCCCAGCGGCATATTTAGCGCTTCGCGATGGATCCTTGTTTCGTGGCCTCGGCGCTGGCTCCTTGCTCGAGGGTGGAGAAGTCACCGGTGAAGCGGTCTTTAATACTGCGCTCAGCGGCTATCAAGAGGTCATCACCGATCCGAGTTATGCGGGCCAGGTGGTGAGTTTTACCTATCCTCACCTCGGCAACTACGGCATTAACGACGAAGACCATGAGTCATCTGGCGTGCATCTTGCCGCAGTGGTGGCACGAAACTTTACCGACGTTCCTTCCAACTGGCGGGCCACCGACTCCCTCGAGGGTTTTTTGATTAAGCGCTCCGTGCCTGCACTCTTGGGTATCGATACTCGCCGCCTTACGCGCCTGCTCCGCGAGCACGGCTCCCTGCCTTGTGCCATTTCAACCGAGAGCCCAGAGGCAGCACTCGAGCTTGCGAGCAAGGCTAGAGGCACCGATGGCTGCGACTTGGCCACCGCAGTGTCCACCAAAGCGCCTTATGTACTTGGCTCTGGCCCTAGACGCATTGTGGCGGTGGACTTTGGCATCAAGGCCTCCATTCTTCATGAACTCTCAGCGCTGGGCGAGGTGACCGTGGTTCCCTCATCAAGCACGGCCGAAGACTTGCTGGCGATGAAGCCTGACGGCCTGTTTTTATCTAACGGCCCCGGCGATCCCGAAGCTGTTGTTGGTGCTCGCGAACTCGTTCAGGGCCTGGTCGGAGAAGTTCCCCTCTTTGGCATTTGTCTTGGACATCAAATCCTTGGCATTGCCTTGGGTGGATCTGCCGTGAAATTACCCTTCGGCCATCACGGCTCGAACCATCCCGTCCAAGACCTCTCTACGCGAAAGGTGGCGATTACCGCCCAGAACCATAACTACGCCATTCTGGATGAGACGGTTCCCGGAGCGCGCACCACGCACCGGAATCTCAACGACGGCGTGCTTGAGGGATTTGAAGTTCCTAGTCTTCGCGCCTTCAGCGTTCAGCATCACCCTGAAGCCGGACCTGGCCCTCATGAAGGCCGTGAGATCTTTGCCAAGTTTGCCGAACTCATCGACAGCAATATGCAGGGAAGCGGAGCAAGGCAATGAGCCCAAGGCGCAATGACATTCAGTCAATTCTGGTGATTGGCTCAGGACCAATCATCATTGGTCAGGCCTGTGAATTTGACTACTCAGGAACGCAGGCCTGTCGCGTGCTGCGCCAAGAGGGCTACCGCATCATCCTGGCCAATTCGAATCCTGCCACCATCATGACTGACCCCGCTACGGCTGAGATCGGAAGAGCA
>CAZTQJ010000330.1:0-1600 GCA_964615615.1 uncultured Acidimicrobiaceae bacterium | reverse complement strand
TGGTGAGTGTGAGGTCTTTGCGGCTCCGGTGGACGTCTACCTGGAAGCTGGCGTGATCCGAACCGATCTCGTGGTGGTCTGTGACCCTGCCAAGAAATCCGAGTGGGGCATCGAAGGGGCTCCTGACTTAGTCGGAACGTGGCCAAGTAGCACAATTGTTCCGGGGGGCTTTGACCCGATCAATATCCACAAATTGAATTAATTGTCATTTCTGTGGGGATCGATAATTTCATCCCTAAGGTGTAATGTCCCTGGGCCTGAAATGGCCATTCGCTCTATATCTGCTAACCTTAATTCTTATGCCCAATCCCCCGGAAGCCCCCTCCCTGGACCTGCTGGCCAGCCTCAAGCGCCCCCTTCAGTGGGCTATTGCTGCCGGCCTACTGTCGGCGGCCGTGACGCTCTTCATGCCGAATTACTACCGATCTGAGGTCCGCCTGCTGCCCGTGGAAACCAAAGGGGTCGGTGGTAACCTTGGGGGCCTTGCCTCTGCTGCAGCTGCGTTTGGTGTCAGCGTGCCGGGTGGCGACAGCAGTGACGCCAACTTCGTGGATGTGCTAAATAGCCGCTGGCTGCGGGAGCAGCTGCTCAACACTGAATTCCAGTATCACGCTCGCTCCTGGCGGTTTGGTGCGGAGCAGCCCGAGAAGAAGACCCTCTATGCCTTCCTTGAAGCCAAGAATATGGACCGGGCCCTCCAAGGTGTTGGAACCATCCTCTCTACCTCCCGTGATCTGAAGTCCAAAGTCATTTCCATCAGCGCTGAGACCACCTCACCCGAACTCTCGCAAAAAATTGTTCAGGAGGCCGCGAAGCTGCTGGAAACCTTCAACCGGGAGAAGGGACGCACCCGCGGAGGTGCCAAGGCCGCATTCGCCGAAGCCCGCCTTGCTGAAGGCAGGAAGGACATGGACGAGGCCGAGGACGCCTTCCGCCGCTTCCTCGAAGCCAACCGGAACTACCAGAGCAGTGGGGATCCAGCCGTGCGCCTCAGGGGCACCCGCCTCGAAACCGAACTGCGACTTCGGCAGCAGCTGGTCATGTCTATGGCCATGAATCGCGAGCAGGCCCTCTTGGAAGAGAAGAACGACATTTCCATCCTGAACATGTTGGACCCCGGCAACTTGCCCATTGACAAGAGCAAGCCAGCCCGGTCTGTGGTGGTTCTCCTCGCCATGATGCTGTTAGGCACTGGTAGTTGGCTCTGGCTGAACCGCGAGTGGGTCAGGGCGCGGCTGCTGGCCGACGATGAAGAGCTATCGCCTGTTGCCAAGGAGCAGCTATGAGCACGATGCAGGATCGAAGTGCCACTTTTTGCAGCGAAACCCTGAAAGGGTGCTGCACAGGAGGTGCAGCATGAAGGGCATCGTTCTCGCTGGGGGCATGGGCTCCCGCCTGTTCCCCCTCACGAAGGTGACGAACAAACACCTGCTGCCGGTGGGCCAGGCGCCCATGATCTGGCACCCTTTGTGGAAGCTCGTCGCGGCGGGCATCTCCGAGATCCTCATTGTGACGGGCACGGAGCACATGGGCGACGTGGTGGCCCTGATGGGATCGGGCAAGGACTTCGGCTGCCGCTTCACCTACAAGGTGCAGGACG
>CAZTQJ010000329.1:0-1613 GCA_964615615.1 uncultured Acidimicrobiaceae bacterium | reverse complement strand
ATAGCTTCAGGTGACTGGAGTTCAGACGTGTGCTCTTCCGATCTGAAGCCATTGCTGACCAGGCCCTCATGCGCAACACCGGTGCTCGTGGTCTGCGTGCCATCCTCGAAGAGGTCTTACTCGAGGTCATGTATGAACTTCCTGGTCGCGAAGATGTGGCCAAGTGTGTGGTCAACGCCGAGGTGGTTCTTGATCGCGTGAACCCAACGCTGGTCAGTCATCCCACGCGTGCCAAGACTCAGCGACCTCGTCGCCAAGCATCCTGAGGTGAGCCGGGCGAGTTTGCCCTTCCGCTCGGTGGAGGATGCCCTCAACTGGCTCGATGGCCTCATTGATTACGAACGGGTGGTCCCTGATCGCCGGGCCCTGCCGTCACTGGATTCCATGAGGGAACTCATGAGCGCCCTTGCGAGCCCTGAATTAGGCCTCTCCGTCGTGCACATCACCGGAACCAACGGCAAGGGTTCGGTTTCGCAGATGGCTACAGCCCTCCTGGTGGCCAAAGGCATCCGCGTCGGTACCTATACGAGCCCCAACCTGACCTACGTCAATGAACGCCTGGCCCTCAATGGCGACCCCATCAGTGATGCCGAACTCTGCGATGCGCTCGCAGCGGTGGCCCTTGCCGCCCAAGCCCATGAGCTCTCCGTCACCCGCTTTGAGGCACTGACCGCCGCCGCCCTGTGGTGGTTTGCCGACCTCGGTGTTGAAGTTTGCGTGGTTGAAGTGGGTATGGGTGGGACCTGGGACTGCAGCAATGTGGTTGAGGCTCAGGTTGCCGTGATTAGCTCGGTGGCCCTCGACCACACCGAGGTACTGGGTAGCACTGAGGTGGAAATCGCTAGAGATAAGGCTGGCATTGTCAAAGAAGGCTCAGCCCTGATTGTTGGGGGCGTGTCGCCAGAGGTGAAGGCAGCCATCATCGAGCAGATTGAAAATCGCGGGGCGGCGAGCATGACCTGGCTAGGCGAGTCGCTGCAGCTAAGGCGCAATGAGCTCGCCGTGGGCGGTCGTGTGGCATCCATTCTCACGCCCTTCGCGCTTCATGAAGACCTGATGATTCCCCTGCATGGAGCGCACCAGGCGGGGAACTTGGCCGTGGCCATTGCCGCCGTGGAGGCCCTCTTCGGTGAACCCCTCGATACTTCGGTCCTAGAAGACGCCCTCGCCGTGCTCGAAATTCCCGGCCGTCTCGAAATCCTCGGCCATAACCCGTTGATACTCATCGACGCCGCGCACAATCCTGCCGGCATGCAGGCCTTGGCGAACTGTCTCGATGAGGCCTTTTCGGTGACGGGGGAGACGCACCTGCTCATTGGCATGCTCGAGGGCAGAGAGGTCGAGGCCATGTTGGCCCCCTTGCTCGAACTCGAACTCGCGACCATTGTGGCCTGTGCGCCCAATAGTCCGAGAGCAAAAGCAGCCGAGGATGTTGCCCAAGGCGCTGCTGGCTTAGGGGTAACCGTGGAGATTACGGACTCCGTGGCAAGCGGTCTTGAGCGTTTGCTTGAGATCGCTGAAGACGATGATCTGATCGTGGTGGCCGGTTCCTTCTATGTGCTGGGCGATGCGCGAGCTCTGCTGGTCGCAAGACAGCAGGCCTCAAGCGCTAG
>CAZTQJ010000328.1:0-1619 GCA_964615615.1 uncultured Acidimicrobiaceae bacterium | reverse complement strand
GTTTCTTCGTCCCTGCCCTGCTCGGACTTGTCACCCCCGTTTGGGACTTTGGCGCTCGAGGAACTTTGCTCGGCATCACCAGGGGGACGAGTCGCCCCCAGATTGTTCGCGCCGTCCTCGAAGGCATTGCCCATCGATGTGCCGATCTCGTTGAAGCCACTATCGCCGACACCGGCCTAGCGCTCGACGGGCTTCGCGTAGATGGTGGCATGACGGCCAATGCCACTTTTCTTCGTGCACTTGCTGACATCACTGGCCTCCCCATTCAGCGAAGCGCTGAACTTGAAGCCACCACCTTGGGAGCTGGTCTCCTCGCAGGTGCCGCACTGGGTATGTGGTCGTCGGTTCAAGAAGCTTCTGCAAGCTGGCGGCCGGCTGAAGTCATTGAAGTTGAACTCGGCGATGAGCCCAGAGGACAGTTACGCAAACGCTGGCTGGAAGCGCGAGCTCGCGCCGAGCAGACGATCCCTGAACTTTCCGGTCTCGAGTTCTAGGTCACTGGTACTTGAAGAACTCGATAGGGAGTTCATCAGGTCTTAGGAAAGTTCAAAAGCCAAAGCTTCAGATAATGATGCTCCCGATTCAAACAGCGGGCGATAAGCCATGAGTTGGCGGGGCTGCGAAAGCGCGAGCACGGCGTTGAGTTGATCCCCCTGGCCCAGCAAAATCAAAGCTTTACCCTCCTCGAGACTTCCACTTTGTAGGTGGAAGTCATCACTAGGGGAAGGACGACCAAGGACCTGGATCTTGACGCCATATTGATCTGACCAAAAATAGGGAACCAGATTGAGCGGATCCGCCTTGGCGCGTCCCGCGAGGAGGGCTGGGCCCACATGGCTGGCGTGATCATTAGCAACCGTCCAGTGTTCAATGCGCACTTGATCGCTACGCCCGTGTCGCGCCCAGGTGAAGTTGGCGATGTCGCCCACCGCCATGACGGCATCCGTGGCGAAGAGGCTCTCGTCTACGACAAGCCCGTTGGAGAGATCGAGGCCTGAGCCTTCAAGCCACTCCGTATTGGGAATCACCCCGATACCCACCACAAGCAGATCCGCAGCCAATTGCTCGCCATTCGTCAGCTGCACCGCCAAAGTTCCGTCGGGAAGTTCTTCGATGGAGCTGACCTGGACGCCGCAACGTAGAGCAACAGCCCCACGGGCGTGCAGGCCTCCGAGCATGTCGCCCAAAGGACCCGGCAGAATCCTGGCAAAGCAAGAGCTCTCGAGTTCCAGGACCGTCACCTGATGACCCCGTGAGGCAGCCTCAGATGCCACCTCAGCCCCGATGAAGCCCGATCCGATGACTAGCACCCTCTGGCTATCGCGAGCCCCCAGAGCCTCTCGCAGATCGAGAGCATCCCTGCCCGTGCGAAGCAGGTGAACTGCTCCCATGCCAGCAGTTCCCGGAAGGGGTCGGGCGCGACATCCCGAAGCGACAATGAGCGCATCCGCCTTGAGGCTTGTCCCATCTGCGAGCTCGAGCTCCCCCGCCTCAAGATCCATGGCCTGAGCAGCATTCCCCAAGACCAGGTCAATGTTGAGCTCGTCGTATGTCGCATCATCAGCCAAGGACAAGCGATCGAGATCCCACTTGCCCGATAAGACCTGCTTGGAAAGCGG
>CAZTQJ010000327.1:0-1653 GCA_964615615.1 uncultured Acidimicrobiaceae bacterium | reverse complement strand
GCAGACTACGGCGGCGCTACGAAGTACCTGCACTCTGGTGGGCTTGCGCCTGAACAGCTTCAGGCAATCACTGCTCGCACGCAGATCTAGCTCCTGAGCCCTTCAACGCGCTCAACAAAGAGGAAGTCTAAGGCTGAGATTCCCGGTGGCAGGTGGGTGTTCACCCTGATGGCAATGGAGTCATAGTTCAGCGTGAGCCGCGGGTGGTGGTCGAGCTCTTCGGCAATCTGCGCCAGTTGAGCAATGAGTTCGACCCCATCGAGATAAGCCTTGAGTGGCAGGACGCTGTGCAAGGCGGCTGATTCCATGTGCCAGTGAGGAAATGACACGAGGCGAGTGCTGATTTCCTCGGGATCAAGAGCATCCCGGAGTCCGCTCACGGGTGGGTCATTTCCTCAGGGCGAACAGCTGCATCGAATTCCTCAGCCGTCATGTAGCCAAGGGCCACCACAGCCTCACGCAGTGTTGAGCGCTCCTTGTGGGCCTTCTTAGCAACCTCGGCCGCCTTGTCATAGCCAATGTGGGGATTGAGTGCCGTGACCAACATCAGCGAGTTCTCGAGGTGGCGCTGAATCTGCTCGTAGTCAGGCTCGAGGCCTTCAACACAGAACTCTCGGAAGGCCCGTGATGCGTCCGCGAGCAAAGTCGTGGAGTGAATGAAGTTATGGATAATGACGGGCTTGCAGACATTGAGTTCGAGGTTGCCGCGAGATCCAGCAATCCCAATTGCGGCGTCATTTCCCATGACCTGTATGCAGACCATCATCATGGCCTCACTCTGCGTGGGATTGACCTTGCCGGGCATGATCGAAGAACCGGGCTCGTTGGCGGGCAGGACCAGTTCCCCCAGTCCTGAACGTGGGCCCGAACCAAGCCAGCGAAGGTCGTCGGCGATCTTCATCAGCGCGACCGCCAAAGTCCGCAGTGCGCCAGAGGCAAAGACGAGGGCATCGTGGGCAGCCAGTGCCGCGAACTTGTTGGGAGCGGTCTTGAAGGGGAGATCGGTAATGGCGGCGATGCGAGCAGCGACCCGCTCACCAAACTCGGGATGGGTATTGAGACCCGTTCCCACCGCGGTGCCGCCAGCTGCGAGTTCATAGAGGCCGGGCAGGCAAGCCTCTATCCTCTCGAGATTGGCATCGAGTTGGGCCACATAACCGGAGAACTCTTGACCGAGGGTCAAGGGGACAGCGTCCATGAGGTGGGTGCGACCAATCTTGGTGATCGTGGCAAAGGCTTCAGCCTTCAGCGCCAAGGCGTCACGAAGTGCCTTGAGCGAGGGCAGGAGTTGATGAACGAGTTCCTCCACCGCGGCGATGTGCATGGCCGTGGGGAAGGTGTCATTCGAAGACTGCGACATATTGACGTGGTCATTGGGGTGCACGGGCTCCTTGGAGCCACGTAGGCCTCCCGCAAGTTCAATGGCGCGGTTGGAGATCACCTCATTGGCGTTCATATTTGATTGCGTACCACTGCCGGTTTGCCAGATGCGCAGGGGGAAGTGATCGTTTAAAGCACCTGAAGCAACTTCGCGGGCAGCGCTCACAATGAGCTCTGCCAACTCGGGGCTCATCTTGCCGAGGTCTCGATTCACTTCGGCTGAAGCTTCTTTCAAGACGCCAATGGCACGGATCATCGAAGCTGGCATGCGGT
>CAZTQJ010000326.1:0-1662 GCA_964615615.1 uncultured Acidimicrobiaceae bacterium | reverse complement strand
GTGAGTGAAGCGCCACCTTCGGTAGAGCCATAGGCGTCAACCACGATGCAGCCAAAGCGCTCCCCGAAGCGTTCGGGGTCACCGGCAGCAGCCTCATTGCCGAAGCAGAGCCTGAGGCTGTTATTGGCGTCATCGTCTTGCTCTGGGGTGGCCAGAACATAGGAGAGAGGCTTGCCGACATAGTTGAAGTAGGTGGCACCGTAGCTACGGACATCAGGAAGGAAGCCCGTGGCCGAGAAGCGCCCGCCCGTGGGCAGGCCCACCGCTGATCCTCCGGCCAGCGAAGGCCCCCAGCCGGCCATGAGTGCGTTGGAGTGAAAGAGTGGCATGGCCACGTAGCAAACGTCCTCAGCAGTGAGCGGCCAATTGCTTGCCACGGTCTGTGAAATGGAGGCCAGGCGTCCCTGGGTGCAGCGAACAGCCTTAGGCGCGCCTGAGGTTCCCGAGGTGAAGATGAGATAGCCAAGGCTGTCGCCATCAACGCTTGGGTCAGCGATGTCGTGGGCATTGACGCTTCCGTGGCTTTCGACGGCGGCCAGCGATACAGCGTGATCCACGACAACGAGACGATCGTGGGCGTCGGTTAGCTTGCCGAAGGCGGCACCAAGCTCGAGTCCATCAACGAGCGGGAGATAATTACTACTGGTCACCAGCATCTGGATTTCAGTGTGGGCAAGGTCGCGAGCCAACTCTTCGCCACGGTGGGTGGGGTTAGCACCGACCAGGGTGGCTCCCACCAAGGCACAGGCTTCAAGCCAAAGAATGAACTCCTCGACATTGTCGAGCAGCACCGCGATGTGCAGCGGGCCGGACTGTGCATTGGCTTTTATCCATGCCGCTCGCGTGGCTGCCAGGGAAACCAATGCAGCGTGGCTACGTGGCTGCCCAGGACCGAGGAGTCCAGGATTGGCGTCTTCAGCTCTTGCGAGCACCAATTGGGCCATTGAGGGGCGATCACTCATCGTGCAACTCCTTAGGATCCGTGCTGGAGCACGTCGATGATCTCTTGACTCGTGGTCAAGGTGGCGAGCAGGCTGAGTGATTGTTTAATCACCTCATCGGCATAGGCGCGTGGCGTTCCCGCAACGCAATCAGTGGGAAGGACAACTTGATAGCCGTGGTCAATGGCCTCGATGCAGAGGCCTTGGATGCCAATGTTCACCGAGACGCCAACGGCCACGATGACTTTTACGCCCAGGTTATTGAGCAGGGCATGGAGATTGGTGCCGATAAAGGGTGCAACCCCGTGACTGCGCGCGGAAACAAGGTCGCTGTCTTGAGCGTCGATCTCCGGCACGAGCTCTGTTTCAGCGCTGCCTTCGAGCAGGTGGGCTGGGCGTGAAAGCACCGCAGAGTGCAGCGGCGAATTCGTAATGGATCCAGCCCTATCGGCCCTGAAATAAGCGGTGCAGTGCACTACTGGCAGGCTGGCTGCTCTGAAGGCCGACGAGAGCTCAGCGACATGGGTAAACAATGCATTTTCTTCGCAGGCTTCACGCAGGGCAGGAAAGGAAGCGAGGTCCCCACAGACGCCGCGTTGAATTTCCATGGTCACCAGCGCTGCGCGAAAGGGCGCCGTATCAAGCGCGCGAGGAATGCTGAGGCTCTTCCCCTTCAGCGTCTCGACTAGATCTATGGCCACTGTCCTCAGATCGGAAGAGC
>CAZTQJ010000325.1:0-1668 GCA_964615615.1 uncultured Acidimicrobiaceae bacterium | reverse complement strand
GGCATTGGCCAGGGCATCGACCAGGGGGCGCACTTGGTAGGCGAGGGCTTCAACGGTGGCTTGAGCGAGTTGAGCCTTGCCCGCACCTCGGGTGAGGCCGGTGATGATGCCCCGGGCCCGCGGGCCCCACCAGGGACTACCCAAGCCGCTGAAGGCAGGGACAATGGCCACCCCGCCGCTATCGGGAACACTTTCGGCAAGGGGTCCGAGTTCGCTGGCTGAGCCTATGATGCCGAGTTCATCGCGCAGCCATTGAATAGCTGCGCCGGCAACAAAGGCTGAAGCTTCGAGGGCGTAGACCGGACCGGAGCCGAGGTCCCAGGCCACGGTGGTGATGAGGCCTTGATGGGTGGCTGGACGGGTGTTGCCGGCATTGGCCAAAACAAAGCTGCCCGTGCCAAAGGTGGCCTTGATCATGCCCGGATGAAAGCAACACTGGCCAAAGAGTGCCGATTGCTGGTCACCAGCAATACCCGAGATGGGCACCGCTTGGTAGCAGGGGGGCAGCTCGCAGGCGACAAGGCCAAAGCGGCTAGAGGAGGGCTGAACGACCCCCATGAGCCCCAGCGGAAGGTCAAAGAGCCCGGCCATCTCCTCACTCCAGGTCCCGGTATTGATGTCGTAGAGGGAGCTACGAGCCGCATTGGAGGGATCGGTGGCCAAGATGCCCTTGCCGGGTCCACCGGTGAGATTCCAGAGCAACCACGAGTCGATGGTCCCCGCAATGACATTGGCTGCGCCGAGGTCATAGCCCTCGCGAGACAGCCAGGCCAACTTGGATGCCGAGAAGTAGGGGTCAAGGACGAGACCGGTGGCTTCACGCACCGAAGCAAGCGCGCCCTTGGCTTCGAGCTCTTCGCAGATCGCTGTTGAACGTCGGTCTTGCCAGACAATGGCGCGATGCAGTGGCTGGCCTGTCTTGGCGTCCCAGGCCAAGACAGTCTCTCGCTGGTTGGTGATGCCAATGGCCGCAACGCTCTGTCCCGCTATGGCTGCGGCGAGCTCGATGAGGACATCTTGGGTGAGAGACCAGATCTCGGCCGGGTCATGCTCGACAAGGCCAGGGGCGGGGAAGTACTGGGTCAATTCTCGGTAGGCGAGGGCGGTGATCTGTCCCGCCTCATCGACGCTGAGGGCTCGGATGCCGGTGGTGCCAGCATCAATGGTTACAACAAGGGCCATGGCGAGGAACGCTAGTTCGCCCCAGCAGAGCTTCGAGGCCCCCCAGGTGCTGCTCGGAAGGGGCAAACTTGGCCGCAAAGCCCGGCGCGAAGCAGCCGGAAAAAAGCTTCACGATGATGCTTGACAAGGCCTAACTACAGTGATGTAATGAACCCTGCATGTAGCGGTTGCTTTCATGCAGACCACTACATCTTGTGGTTTGGGGGGAGAATTACCTGTTTTCAGGTTTTTTCGACCCTTGAATCCAAGGGGACTACGGCAGAGGAAAAGAGGATTTAGACATGGCGATTGCACCACAGAGGATTGAGATTGGTCTCAAGCGACACTTCACTACCGAAGATGTCCATCCCTATGACACCGTGACCTGGGAGCGTCGTGACGCTCGCATCACGAACTACCGCGACAACAGCGTGGCCTTCGAGCAGCTCGGTGTTGAAGTTCCCTCCACCTGGAGCGTGAACGCCACCAACATTCTTTCGCAGAAGT
>CAZTQJ010000324.1:0-1686 GCA_964615615.1 uncultured Acidimicrobiaceae bacterium | reverse complement strand
CCTATGGACCTTGTCCGTGCCGAGGTAGTGGGGGCCCTCACCGGCGGCCATCTGATGATCACGAAGGTGAACTCCGACAAAGATGTGGAAGAACTCCTGGATGAGAATGGCCAGCTCAAGCTCAGGACGCCCTTCAACCTGTTCATCGGCGGCCAGATCCTGGATCGCGGCATCACCATCGTCAACCTGATTGCCTTCTACTACGGGCGCAATCCCAAGAAATTCCAGCAGGACACGGTCCTCCAGCACTCCCGGATGTATGGTGCGCGGTCAATGGCTGATCTGGCCGTTACGCGCTTCTACGCACCACTCCACGTCTACCAGATCATGCGGAACATCCATGACTTCGATGGGGCCCTCCGGGAAGCCTTCGAATCCGGCGCCAATGACCGCGGTGTCTATTTCATCCGTGCGGACGCCACCAATCGGGTCATCCCCTGCTCTCCCAACAAGTTGTCCTTTTCTAACGTGATAAGCATTCGGCCCGGTCGCAGACTCGTCCCGATTGGCTTCCAGACGGTAGCTCGTACAAACGGTCAGAAATCCCTAGCGAAGCTCGACAAGCGGGTGAATGAGCTAACCGGTAGCAGCCCAGAGCCCGTGTTGATCCCTGTTTCGGAGGCCATCGAATTGCTGGAGATGGCCTACGAGAATCTCACCTTCGACGAAGCTGGAGACGACGACCGGAAGGCTCACATCGCTGCGCTGGATCACCTCTCCCGCACCACCCTCGATGTTGCCCGGCAGGGCCAAGTGTTATTGCTGGCCGCTCTTGACCGCAACGTGAGCCGCTACCGTGCCGAGGGCCGGTTCTCCAACGCCCCCGACACCAAGCAGCAAGCCGATCTCGCCCAGAGCCATGCGGAGACCATTCCGGTGCTGGAGCTCATGCGTCAGAACGGCGAGGTCGGCAAAGGCTGGCTCGGCTTGCCATTCTGGTGGCCGGTCATCGTGACGCCCCGGTCTGCTATTACGTCGATCTTCGCATCGGACGCCCCTTCCATCCCAAGCTGACCCAGCCTTGAGAGGTAACGCCCATGAGCAGAGATTTCTTGTCGTATTGGAAGCCAGCAACGGCCCTGGAGGCATTGGAAACCCAAGGCGCATTGGACCACTCGGCCAGCTACCAATACGGCCGAGTCTCCCTTGGCGATCGGGTTTGGATCGTATCGGTCCTCGCAGAAGACTTCAGGCTCGGTGTCGCACTAGTGCCGGTGGGCTAAGAGCATCCACTGGATCCAATTCGAATCGAATCGCACGGTGGGAGTGGAAAGTCCGGCCATGCCTACTTGGCCATTCGGAGCCTGAGATGCTCGCGATAAAACGCTACTAATACATACACGAGCAAGGTGACCGGTCCCTCTAGGAAAACACCGGTGGCGCCGCTGCCAGTATTACGCTCAGGATCTAATTCCCTTTTTGGCGTTCAAATTTTTCTTTGCCGCACGTTTCTCGGCAATGAACTGGTCTAGATCATCTGAATTGTACGGCCAAAAAAGTTGTGTGTATGCTTCATTGGGTGCTGGGACTAATTTATTAAATAGGTCCAATTCCTCCGCGGAACCAACGAGCCAAGTGGGAACATCAGGCTTAGCGGTGAAGGCAGAAAACCCGCTCGGCATCACATGTTTTGCCACAATGGCCAAGGGCACCTCGTGCATCCCCATCGGCCTTTGAAGGAGATGC
>CAZTQJ010000323.1:0-1703 GCA_964615615.1 uncultured Acidimicrobiaceae bacterium | reverse complement strand
GGTGACTGGAGTTCAGACGTGTGCTCTTCCGATCTCGCTCGGTCATCCATGAACGGGGACCAGCCCTGTTGGCCTTCTGCGTTCTCACCCTGCTCTATCTCGCCGTGAGCAGTATCGGTTTGCGCCTGTGTTCAGGCTTCAATGTGGCTGACTATGCGACGCTCAAAAAGGGCCTACCTCGCCCCCTAGCCAAGGTCTTTGCTTCCGCGCCCATTCGTTGGGTAGCCAGAGTCGATGCCAGAGGCAATGGCTCGGCGCAGTCTGCCTGAATCTTCTCGATCCATCCTCGCTGGACCCGATCAAGGGAGAAGTTGTTCAGAGAGTCTGTTCAGGGAAGTAATTCTGGGCGAAGAAAAGTCGGCCGCTTGCCCAGTAGCCAATCCTTGGCTGCTGCGAGGTTCCCCGACAGTGCAGCAGCCACTCTGCTGGCCGTCTCTTTGTCCCCCTTCGCCAAGGCCATGAGGGCTCTCGCGAAACCCGGCATGGCGGCGTCACCAATCAGGCAGGCATAGAAGATGCGTGCGAGCAGAAAACCGGGCCCCTTCATTGCTGCCGCCATGCTCAAGTTGTAGGCGTGTCCGGCCACCGCTTCTCGTGAAGGTGCGCCACGTTGATCGGCGTCTTGGCGCATGGCTGGGTAGTGGTCAACCTGTATCTGGGGGTCATAGCTGAGCTGGCCACCCTGGCGCTGGATAAAGGCTCCCATCACCACTTCGAAGTGAATTTGCGTGCCCGCACCCCGCAGACCCACCGGCAAGGCCAGCGCCTCACGCCTGTAGGCACTATTTACTCCCTTTAAGACATCGACGCGTCGCGCTGCACCCTTTCCCCGGTGGTGATTACCCACGAGGCGCCCATAGGCGTGGAAGATGCCCACGTCCTGCGTGAGTGAGGTCGGTCGAGGGCTGCCATCGGCTTCATGAATACAGTCGCGGCCCCCGAGGGCACTGATGGTCGCATCCGCGAGAAAGCCAGCCTCAATCCGACTCAGCCAATCCTGGTGAGGCCGTGCATCGTCATCGCTAAAACAAATGATGTCGCCACTGCTGGCCAGTGAGCCCTGGGCCATGGCGTGGACGGCTCCGGGCTGATTCACGAGCACGCAACGGACATCCTCGTAGCTGGCGACAAGTTCGCGACTGGCTGCATCGTCTTCACGCACGACCACGATGAGTTCATCTGCGCGGCGATTCTGGGCAAGGAGGGCATCAAGGCAAAAGCCCAGTACGTCCGTGCGCCTATAGGAAGGAATGACGACGCTGATCTTCATGAGCCTGCTGCTGTCTGCTCGGCGAGGCCCACCAAAGCTGCTTCTACGAGCTCGGTGATGTGCTTGGGCGCAAAGAGTCGTATGGCTTCAGCGCGACAGAGCGCGCCTATCTCTGCTCGTTGCTGCGGACTGCGGGCGAGGATTTCTTCTATGGCTTCAGCCATGGCCTCGAGCGAGGCCATGGGCACCACGCTTAGGCAACGAGGATCGATTTCCTCGATGGCGCCAACCTCAGGCGTGGCGATAATGGGCACGCCACAGAGCATGGCTTCAGCCACCGTGAGGCCAAAGGGTTCGTAGCGGGCGGGCTGCAAGAGTGCCGCTACGCCAGGCAGCCAGGCAGCGATCTCGTCTCTGCTCACTGCCTTGCGCCAGCTCAGCGCTTCAGACTGCTGCTCGGCAATGAGGGGAGATCGGAAGAGCGTCGTGTAGG
>CAZTQJ010000322.1:0-1706 GCA_964615615.1 uncultured Acidimicrobiaceae bacterium | reverse complement strand
CGTGCTCTACACGGCTCTGCACACTCTTTCCCTACACGACGCTCTTCCGATCTTGAGGCATAGAGGTTTCCGCCACGCGAGAGCATCAGGCGATACCAGGCCCACTTTGGCGTCGATCCACCTTCTACGTAGCGTGAACCAATCACGAGGTCTGCGCCCTGCGCTGACGCGGCGAGCAGACTGGGCAGAGATTCGGGATTATGCGAGAAATCTGCATCCATCTCTACGCAGGCGTCATAGCCATGATCAATGGCCCAGCGAAAGCCCGCACGATAGGCACCGCCGAGGCCGGCCTTCTCACTGCGCTTGAGGACATGAACACCTTCACGCCCTAGTTCTTCGACCAAGTCTGCAGTACCGTCGGGACTGCCATCATCAACCACGAGCACATGCACCCCAGGCACGCTCTGCGCCAAGGCATCGATCATCAGGATGATGTTCTCAGCTTCGTTGTAGGTCGGGATGACCACGATGGGGTTCACGGCAACGATGTTAGGTGACCGCCTCGTGCTCGTCTGTGCTGAGCTTGCTGCGGGCGAAGCTCGAGCGAATGATGACCTGAATAGCCCCTCCCAGTGGGATTCCTATCAGCGCCCCAATAAAAGCACCGAATCCATCAGCCACACGGCCTCCGAGCTGGGAGCCCACCAACACCGCTAGCAAAACCCAGACTGGGCTCATCTTTACCGTTTTGCTCATGATCAGCGGATTGAAGACGTGGTTTTCGAGCTGCTGATAAACCAAAAAAACCACCATGGTCACGATGCCTGCCGTTGGGCTGTGCAAGAAGGCCACAAGCACGGTGGGGACACCAGCGAGCAGTCCGCCCACGAGGGGCAGGAGGTCAACCAGGGCAACCCAGAGGGCCAGGAGTGGCGCAAAGGGAACGCCGAGAATCTCGAGCACCACAAAGACCACCATGCCAGCGATAATTGAGGTCAAGAAATTCCCCGCCATGTATCGCGTCACCGATGACGAAGCCTCACGACCTACGGCATAGATTCTCGCCGCACGGGGGCGAGAAAACTGAGACAGCGTCCAGCGGATTATCACGGGGAGCTCCATCAAGAGGTAGAGCGAGAGCACTGCGACGGTTAGGAGTTTGAACAAGGTCGACAGGGCTGCAGCCCCGAGATTCAAGGCCGGCTTCGAAATGGAACTTGCGATCGAAGAGAGTTTCGGAGCATTGCTTGCGACCCAGTGCTGGAGGTGAAATTGACGAACGAGGTGGCCAACGGGGCCATGGCCACGCTGTGCGTCAGCTACGAGATGCGGCGCGTCTGAGGCAAAGGTGCCCACTCCGTTGACGAGGGGAATACCAAAGAGGAATGCGAGGCCGAGAAAGCTACCGACACCCAGTAAGAACACAAGGGCTGTAGCAAGCGAGCGCCTCATGCCCCAGCGTTCTAAGAGTGCCACGGGAGGGGCAAGCAGGACGGCAAAAAATGCAGCAAGCAAGAGCAGCAAGAGTTCGCCACGAATTACCCAGAGCAACATGAGACTGATTGCCGTGCCAGTAACCACGCCAACGGTTACTAAAATCCCAGCCAGCGGAACTTCGCGGAATTTCTCGAGACTCAGTCGCTGATCCCTGGTCGCGTGGACTTCTGGCTGTTCATCCGGCTCCACGCCTCCATTACACACCACCGGAGGCCTTTCGTGGAACTATAGGAGGGTGAGTTCAGCGAATTCGGGCCCAGCGCAGG
>CAZTQJ010000321.1:0-1714 GCA_964615615.1 uncultured Acidimicrobiaceae bacterium | reverse complement strand
ATAGCTTCAGGTGACTGGAGTTCAGACGTGTGCTCTTCCGATCTCCACGCATCCCCAACACCTCGGCCATCGCGTGCATTGCCCGAGCATCAGCGACACCTACGAGTTGCCGCTTTACACGGCCAGGATTCGCAAGTGGGCCGAGAAGGTTAAACACGGTGCGAATTTTTAGTTCACGACGAACCGGTCCAACCGCAGCCATTGAAGAGTGGAAGCGTGGAGCAAGGCAAAAACCCATACCGGCTTCCTTGACACAGGCGGCGACACCCTCAGGTCCGAGATCGATGACTACACCAAGGCGCTCAAGGACATCGGCGGTACCAACCTGTGAGGAGGAGGCCCGATTGCCATGCTTGACCACCGTGACCCCAGCACCAGCCACCACAATGGCCGTCATCGTCGATACATTGATCGAGCCCGAGTGGTCACCACCCGTGCCGACTACGTCAATGGCGTCATCAGGCGCTTCCAAGGGCAGTGATGCGGCGAGCATCGCGTCAACGAGGCCAGCCATTTCGGCGGCATTCGGTTCTTTTGCTGCCAGGGCGACCAGAAGTCCGCTGACCTGGACCTCGGAGAGTTGGCCCTCAAAAATCGCTGTCAGTAGCGCAGCCGACTGATCGGGCAGCATGGAGTTCCCGGCGATGAGTTCCTCCAAGAGGGCGGGGAACTGCTCAGGGAAGTCGAAGGGCATGGACACTCAGTCCCACCAGAGATCACGAGCAAGCACTCCACGTGCAATGAGGCCGAGCTGCACCTGCGTTGTCCCTTCGACAATGGTGAGCTGCTTCGCATCGCGATACCAAAGTTCGGTGGGGTGGTCTTCCATGTAGCCGGCGGCGCCGAGAAGCTGAACCGCCAGGGAGCTGGTCCTCACGGCGAGTTCGGTGGCGTAGTACTTCGCCATAGAGAGGTAGGGAACCCACTCCTTGGTGAACTTGCCTTCATCAGCTAGCGCGGCAGCACGATAGGTAAGCAGCCTCGCCGCTTCAATCTCTGTTGCCGACTTCGCAATTTCCCACTGCAGACCTTGGAAGTCCGCCATAGTTTTGCCGAAACCTTCGCGCTGCTTGAGATACTCAGTCGCGTACATCAGTGCACCCTCAGCCAAGCCAATACCTCGTGCAGCCACAATGGGGCGCATTGCGTTAAGGCCTTCCATTACTAAACGGAATCCACCAACTTCTCCGACCACATCTTCGGGGCCAACGCGCACCTGATCGAGGAGCAACTCCCCCGTGTCCACGCCTCGAACACCCATCTTGCGATCTACGCGAGGAACGCTAACGCCCGGTGCCCTTCTATCCACGATGAATCCCGTAATGGAATCATGACTGCGGCTCGCCGGGTCACCCGTCTTTGCAAAGACCATGTACCAGTCAGCCTGAGCTACACCAGAAATCCAGCACTTAGTTCCGGAAATGATCCAGCCACCCTCACGCTCTGGATCAGCAAGAGCACGAGTTCGCATACCAGCGACATCGGAGCCCGCAGTCGGCTCAGAAAGACCAAAGGAGCAACGCTTGCTCCCATCTGCGATAGAGGGCAAGAGGCGCTGGCGTTGCTCGTCAGTGCCCGAAATCATAATTGGGCCAGTTGGCAATCTCGTTAAGAGCAACATCAAAGCTGCAACATTCGAGTACTTGGCCACTTCTTCCATTGCCACGGTCAGTCCGAGGATGCCGGCCCCAGAACCACCGTAAGCCTCGGGAAT
>CAZTQJ010000320.1:0-1720 GCA_964615615.1 uncultured Acidimicrobiaceae bacterium | reverse complement strand
AAAGAATCCTTGAGAGTTCACCGCCCGAAGCCACCGAGCCGAGATCCTTCAGTTCCAGATCGGGAGACGATGAGTACAGCAGACGCGGATTATCTCCAGCGGGCTCAGATCCCAGATCCACAGCAACTTGACCCGAACCAATAGCCAATTTGCGAATCCGCTTGGTCACTTCCTGGCTGAGCGTGCTGCCTGCATCAGAGCGCAGTGCGCGTACCTGTGTCTCTACCTCACCGAGGCGGGCTTGGGCCTCGTTCAGCCGGCTTTCCCAGCTCTGACGCCACTGCTCAGCAGCTGAAGCACGCTCTATTTTGGCCGCTGCAGTGAGGGCATATTGCTGCACTTGCTCGAGATCAGCTCCGTATTTGCGTCGCAATTCGGAAAACAGGCGACGGCGTTGCTGAATCTCAGCGAGGCGGCCGGGATCAAATTCAATGCGTTCACGAAGTTTTGAGGCCAGTGAAGCAGCTTCAGCCAAGGTGGCTTGGCCAGAGGTCAGCAGTTCTGCGACATCCTTGGCAGCAGCAAGATCCTTGAGCGCCCCAATGGCCTCTCCCACTTGACCCTGAGCGCCATCCTCAACATCAAGCAGGCCGGAGACGAGGTCTAAAGCACGATGGAGTTCCTCGACGGAACCCAAAACCTCTTCATCACTGCGGAGTTGCTGGTCCTCATCCAAAGCGCCGATTCCTGCGGCTTGAATCTCCTCAACTTGAAAGCGCAGCAATTCGAGCTCCTGTGGAGAAAGCGGCTCAACGCCAGCCTTGCCCTCCTCGTGAAGGACACTGAGGGCAGCACGCGCCTCAACTAAAGCGCTCAGATCTATCTGTCCAAATTCGTCAATGAGGGATCTCACGACCGCTGGCAGCACGAGTTTGAGTTGCTGGTGTTGGCCGTGGATCTCCATCACGCGAGCACCGAGGGCTTCGAGCTCAGTTGCGCTCGCGAGATTGCCGTTCAGATAGGCCCGCGAGCGACCTTGTCCCGGGATGAGGCGTCGAACCACGAATTCAGCATCTTCATCATCGACAAACCGGGCCTCAACGGCAGCTTCTTCGCTGCCGGCGCGAACGCTTGAGGCGTCAGCCTTACCACCCAAGGCAAGTACCAGCGCGCCCACCAAGAAGGTTTTTCCAGCACCGGTCTCCCCGGTAAGCACGGTGAGTCCTGGTCCAAGCGACAACTCCAGCTCTTCGATGACACCGAGATTGCTTACCTTGAGGTCAGTCAGCACCTCGGCGCTCCTCCGAGAGCACTTCCCTAAGCCTGGTCACATAGCTACGGGTGTCACTTGCAAAGACCCGCAAGGGCCGAGGATGCGTCCTGGTCGTAACCTGTTGACCAAGATCGAGGCGCGCTACCGAGTGGCCATCGATGACCACCGCTACACCTCGGGGACCTTGATTCTCCATCAGGATTTCGCCATCGGCTGCAACGAGCAAGGCGTTGTTGATCTGAAGGTGGGGGGCTACGGGGTTGATGACCATGAGGGGTGAATCCGGTGGCAATACCGGCCCACCCGCTGACAGGCTGTAGCCCGTGGAGCCCATGGCGGTAGCGATGAGCACGCCATCGGCGGAGTACTGCATCCAGGCTGCGTCATTGATCGTCACACCGACCAGGACCATGTGCCCGGGAAATTCTCGTTCCAGGGCGAGTTCATTGAGTGCGCTGTAGTGCTCGCCATCTATGGCGATATCTAGCACCGTCCTCGGCTCCCAGG
>CAZTQJ010000319.1:0-1720 GCA_964615615.1 uncultured Acidimicrobiaceae bacterium | reverse complement strand
ACACGGCTCTGAACACTCTTTCCCTACACGACGCTCTTCCGATCTCGACCGGGGTTTTGGCCAAATTCGCCAAGCTGGTGGCCGGTGCCGATAAGGGCGCAATTACCGAGGCTTAACTAGGCCTTGCGATACCTACCAGTGGCATGGCAGAATAGAAGGACCATGACGAGGACCGCCACCAACGCCGCGCTCTTTGTAGTAGTAGTTCACTAGCGCACGTCCGGGACCACCCGACGTGCGCTCCGCTCCCCAGAAGGGGGGCTTTTTTGTTTACCCCGTTTCATCAAAGTCCAAAGCACAAGATCAGCAACAAGAAGGAGAACAGCATGAGGATCACCGGAGCTCAGGCCCTCATCCGAAGCCTTGAAGAGGTCGGCACCGAAGTCATGTTCGGTTTGCCCGGCGGCGCCATCCTGCCCGTCTACGACCCCATCTTGGACTCCAGCATTCGCCACATCCTGGTTCGCCACGAACAAGGTGCTGGTCACATGGCTGAGGGTTACGCCATGGCAACCGGGCGACCGGGTGTTGCGATCGTGACCTCAGGGCCTGGAGCCACCAACATCGTGACCCCTATCGCCAATGCGCACATGGACTCCACGCCACTGGTGGTCATCACCGGCCAGGTCCCAACAGCAGCTATTGGTACCGATGCCTTCCAAGAATGTGACATCACGGGCATCACCCAGGGGATAACCAAGCACAACTGGTTGATCAAGCGCGCTGAGGATATCCCTCGCGTTATCCGTGAGGCCTTTCACGTCGCCACCACGGGTCGTCCTGGTCCAGTACTTGTCGACCTTCCCAAGGACATTTCCCAGGCGGAAATGGAATGGTATTGGCCTTCGCTTGAAGAGCTTGATCTCCCCGGCTACCACCCAAGCTTCGAAGCCGACCTTGATCTCATTGCGGCCGCAGCAGATCTCTTGGCCAGTGCAAAGCGCCCTGTGCTCTATGTCGGTGGCGGCATCTTGAAGGCTCGCGGCGCCGAAGCCCTAAAGGCTTTCGCTGAGGCCACCGGCCTGCCCGTGGTCACCACCCTCATGGCACGAGGTGCATTGCCCGACGATCACCCCCTCTGCCTTGGCATGCCTGGCATGCACGGCAACTACAGCGCGATTACCGCGATGCAGCAATCAGACCTGCTGCTTTCCCTGGGTGCGCGCTTTGATGACCGTGTGACGGGCAAGCTTGATGGCTTTGCGCCAGAGGCCAAGATCATCCACATCGACATTGATCCCGCCGAACTTGGCAAGGTCAGGCGTCCTGATGTTGGTATTGCCTGCGACGCTCGCCGAGGTGCCGAAGCCTTGATCTCGGCTATGGCCACGCGCTCCATGAGCGATATCAGCGCCTGGTGGGAGCAGATCCATGACTGGCAGGCCAAGTTTCCGCTGACCTTTGACCCAGCCACTGATGGGAATCCGCTGAAGCCCCAGGCCATTATCGAAGCCATCGCTGCGTCGAGTAGCGACGACACCATTGTGGTTTCCGGCGTGGGCCAGCACCAGATGTGGGCGGCACAGCACTGGACCTATAACGAGCCCTACACCTGGATTAACTCGGGTGGAGCGGGGACCATGGGCTTTGCGGTCCCGGGTGCCATTGGGGCCAAAGCTGGTCAACCCGGCCGCACGGTCTGGGCCATCGATGGCGATGGCTGCTTCCAGCTGACGGCCCAGGAGCTCGCCCCCGCGCGAGCACAACGCATTCCGCTCCA
>CAZTQJ010000318.1:0-1736 GCA_964615615.1 uncultured Acidimicrobiaceae bacterium | reverse complement strand
GGGAGCCTGGAGCTTGTACTCGCGGCGTTGGTTACAGTGTTAAGGTTCACGATGGTGGCTGGCGGTTCCATGGGGAGACCATGACAAGCTGTCACCATCAAGATTTCCTGAGGAACGCCAGCAAGGAATACTGGAGAATCCAGATCCCGCTTGCGCCCGGTACTTAAAGCCACCATCGGATCAGTTGCGTGAGTGGCGCGAGTGGCGCGACTTTCTAGATCATCCTGGGCAATAGGGTGAACCGGTAGATCCTTCTGCTTGCGTCTGGCCTTCAGAATTTCCATCAGGCCAGTTGCATGAGTGGCGGGAGTGGCGCGACTTTCTACATCACCGTGGGGTAAGGGGGCTATCAACATCTGTTCTTTTCCTTGGGGGTATGCCTCATATTGTGAATTGTATGATCTTCGTCTTTCCCTGTGGCATCATCACGAAGTCCAGAATAATCTACAAACACGTGCCACTCGCGCCACTCGCGCAACAACCTGGCATGGAGTTCCCGAGGATGCGGAACCCCCACAGCACTCGAATGCCGCCGGATCCCGCCTGTTTTTCGGCTCCGAGTCTGCACATACGGACAGTAAAACCTTTCCTGCCTAGGGTTTTGCGAATACCTACCTCGTTTGCCCAGTTCAGGTAGGCTCGGTACATATCACCCGAGGTGACCTTGTGCCCGTGGGCCACTACGCAGCAGTCTTCAACAAACTGAGCGACCTGGTCGGCCTCAAGCCTCCACTCTGCCTTAGCGGCTTCACAGGAGGGAGGTATTGTGAAGTCATTACGCTCAAACACACCCGCCATGGCCTCGAGCCCCAGGTTTAAAATCCCAGGCAGCTCAGCACGCAGCTTGTCCTTGAGCTTTTTGTCCTGTTCCTTCTCGCCGAATGTGCGGTTGAAGGTCAGGATGATCGCACGGCGGAACATCGCATTTGAGAAATCCCGCGTATGGGGCATGTGGTTCGTACCAAACCAGCAGGTGCAGATCGGGTAGAAGTCAAAGGGCGACTTCATCTTGTGCTCGGCAGTGGTCAACTCACCTGACACTATGGCTTTCAACTGGGCATCTGCGATTTCTGCCCCTTCTGCGATCTCTGTTACCAGATTAACCAACTTGCCATGGAGATGGGCCCGCTGGAACTTCTGTTCGAACTGGCTGGGCTGAACAGCGGAGGTGTTCTTTGGCCCGACTAAGCCTGCAAGCATATTCATGAGCGCGCTCTTCCCGTTGGCTCCGGGACCAATCAGTAAGATGAATTTCTCGAACTCACAGGTAGACAGCAGCGAGTACCCGATGACCTCGCAGACCAACACCATCTTGTCTTCTCGGTCTGGGTCGTCCCGAAAGACTTCTTCAAGGAACCCAATGAACCTGGGAGCCTGAGCCTTGGGATCATACTCCACCGGGATCTGCGTGGTCCGGTAGTTCTTCCTCTGATGCGGGCGAAGCTCAAACTCGCTGCCGGTCCAGTGAAGCTCGCCGTTCAGGCAGTTGATGGCGCGCTGGTCACGGTCAAACTCATGCTCCGGCATGTAAAGTTCATTCCGCATCAATGCCAACACACCGCCGACAAAGTCTCCAGTCAGATGAGTGCTCTTTGCTTCAAGCTGCTGAATGATCTGCTTAATCTCAAGATCATCGGCTGCATACCAAACGCCGGATTCGCGCCAGAGCCAGAAGGCTCCCAAAGCATGGAAGATCGGAAGAGCACACGTCTGAACTCCAGTCACCTGAAGCTATC
>CAZTQJ010000317.1:0-1738 GCA_964615615.1 uncultured Acidimicrobiaceae bacterium | reverse complement strand
GATCGGGTTCAGCAGAAGGATACGGTTACGCATCGCTAGTGATTCGCCGTAGGCGTGTGAAAGGCGGCGCGGTTGCGTTCAAGGCCGCAGTCGCCTCGTTCATGAATGGCAATGTGTTGCGCAAAGGCGACGAGTGCAGCTTCGACGAACTGTGCAGCGCCATCTGGCATGCGACAGGCTCCTCGGCCCTTGATGACCGCTGCGCGATTGCTAGCGAGTTGGAGGGCTCGGCGCGCTGAGCGCCCTTGATCACGCTTGGTGGTACGCGCATTGGTGAGATCTTCCATGGCTTCAGCGAGTGCAGGAAGTCCAAAGGTGCAAGGACCACATTGGCCAGCGGATTGGCCCGCAAGCCAGCGAGCGATACGGGCAGTTTCGGCGATGGGGCAGATATCGGCAGGGAGGACACCAATCACCCCACAACCAAGTGGTGCTCCAGCGCTCTGGAGCGAGCTACGCGAAAGGGTGATGGCGTCGATGCGATCGGGAGCAATCCATCCACCGAAGTAGCCACCAATAAGGAGTCCACCGAAACTCTGTAAGCCAGCTGATTCAAGGACGCTACGCAGGGGAGTTCCACCAGCAACTTCGACGATGCCAGGTCTATCAACAGCGCCCTGGATCGTGAGCAGGATGGATCCCGGCTCGTCCTCGGTGCCTATGGCTTTCCACCAGTCACCGCCATGGCGAGCGATGAGGCCGAGATTGGCCATGGTCTCTACGTTGTCGAGGAGGGTGGGAAGGCCAAAGACGCCTTCATCTGTCGGTCTTGGCGGCATCACCGTCGGTAGCGCAAGGTGATTGGTCAGCCAGTTAACCAAAGCAGTTTCTTGCCCGCTGATATAGCGGTCGGGAACAGTGGCAACTTCGATAGAGACGGGATCCTTCCCACGCCTTTCACTGATGGCAAGGTCAATGGCTGCTACCACTTGTGGAAGCTCATGCTTCAGCGCAACGATTACGCGCTTGGCCTTCACGGCTAATGCGCCAGCGACGGCTCCGTCAAGAACGAGGTGAGGTGAGCGCGTGAGAAGCGTGCGGTCTTTTTGGCTCAAGGGCTCGCCTTCAGCACCATTGACCACGACGATCTTGCGCCGACGACGCCTGTCGTGAACGGCTGCAAGTTTGATGGCTGTGGGAAAACCTGCTCCGCCACGTCCTCGAAGCCCCGCGATGCGAACTTCCTCGATGAGATCTGGCGATGGCGATAATGGACCTCGAATCGCCAGGTGATCACCGAGTGAGATTGCACCGTCAATGAGCAGTCTTGGAAGCCCGGGAGGACCGGCTGGGACGCTGGTCATCGGATTCTCTCGTTGGGGCCCGAAGGGTCAGGGAGTCGAAAGTTGCCGGGATTGAGGGTCTGAGCGCCTAGGGGCAGCGCGTCGGGGTAGTGGTCCCGGCGCCCAATGGTGAGCCGTATGCCAAGGGCAAAGAGCATGATTGAGCCAGCAATGGCAGTGGCGACTAATCCCCATATCCGTGCGAGGGCATCACTACCACCGAGGACGGTGTGAAGAACGGAGAGGGGAAGGAGGAGCCAGGTGCTGAGGTGGACCATCCTCCATGCGGTGTAGCTCATCCGGTTACGCAGCAAGCTCGTGATCGTGACGATGACCAAGATGTCGCCGGCAATCACTCCTAGTCCGATGGCCAGCGGGCGGTAACCAGACTGGAAAGGGACGATGAGGCCAAGCCAGCCCAGGTAGACCCACTTGTCGAGGACAGCGGTGACGCC
>CAZTQJ010000316.1:0-1742 GCA_964615615.1 uncultured Acidimicrobiaceae bacterium | reverse complement strand
CATATATGAGGGAGTAGGGGAGTCGAGTTCCCTAGAAGAAGTCCTCGAGCGTGGCTTGGTGAGCGCGCACAAGGCTATTGAAAACCATGACGTGCTCCAGTCGGTCTTGCGCAATGAGCCCGAGGCCCTGCACCCCGCCATGGATGAGGCGGTGGCGCTGGTCCAAGAGCAAATGGTGGCCTTTCTCGTTCCCTTTCTCGAGTCTTATGGCGTGGCCAGTGGAGTCACTATTCCCGAGGCTGCCGACTTTCTGGCCCGCATGCTGCTTTCCCATATGGCTTCTCCTGGGCGCTGGGACTTGGGCGACCCCGGAGAGGTGGCCAAGCTCGTCAGGGGAGAATTGCTAGCAGGAGTAAGGGCTTAGCCAGGTCATTGACAGTGAGACAGGCACTGCTTTAGTGTCTCACTCGTGATCGCCAGAGACCTCAAGTCGCCCCCCCGCGAGGGGTCCCTGGCGACGATCGCGCATCTCGAACTTGATAACCGCAGTTCGTCGAGAATTCGCATCGTGGATGCTGCACTCGCCGAGATCAGCGAAGTTGGCGTCACTCGCATGACCATGGAAGCCGTAGCGGCAAGAGCCAAGCTTTCTCGTGCGACCTTGTATCGCAGCTTTCCTGGAGGCAAGGATCCCATCCTGCTGGCCGTGGCCGAAACTGAACTTGCGCGGTTTTGGGCCCAACTCGCCAGATCGCTGTCGGCTGCCGATCAATTGCGTGAGGCTCTCGTTGTTGCGATTTCTGAGACCACCTCCTACATCCAAAGCCATGAAGCCTTCCAGCGCGTACTGAGCCTCGAGCCAGAATTGATTAGCGCCCACCTGGAGTTTCAGTCCATGGATGAGATTCTGCTGACCGCTTCTGCCATTACGGCCCCCTTCTTCGCACGCTGGCTCTCGAGCACGGATTCTTTGCGTGCCGCCGAGTGGGCCACGCGCATCGTGGTTTCCTATCTGCTCACGCCTTCAGCGAGTTTGGATCTGTCCAAGCCTGAAGACGCGACCTACCTCGTGGACCGATTCATGATTCCTGGAGTGCTGGCACTCAAGGATGATGTCCACCAAGCTCCGCAATCTTCAAAAACAACGAAACAATTAGCCCTAGGGGGGAAATAACAATGACGGTTATCGATAATGAAATGCGATCCAACGAGGAACTGATTGGTCGCGCTGACCTCAATGACCTCGAGGCGATCTTTGCCACAAAGTCAGTCCAAGAGGCTGATGGTCTGCACCCCGTGAAGGACAACTGTGAAGCCGTCTTCACCTGGAACTACGAGAAGGGCGAGCGTCCTGCCCTCGACAAGCTCTACGAAAAGGCCAAGCGGGCCCAGTGGAATGGCAACACGGACCTGCCCTGGGAGACCGAAGTTGACCCCGAGGCCGAGTTCATGAAGTTCCGCCAGGCCAATCCCGGCATGAGCCCCCTCGACACCGCTGACCTCACGGGCACCTGCTTTGCGAAGTGGGGCGAGAAGGAAAAGATGCAGATGGGCATCGAATCCCAGAACTGGATGCTCAGCCAGTTCACCCACGGTGAGCAGGGCGCCCTGCTCTGCACCGCCAAGATTGTCGAAACCGTTCCGTGGATCGACGCCAAGTACTACGCCGCCACCCAGGTGGTCGACGAAGCGCGTCACGTCGAGGTCTTCTCGCGTTACCTCGAGACCAAGTTGGGCGGGATCTACTCGCTGAACCCCCACTTGAGATCGGAAGAGCACACGTCTGAACTCCAGTCACCTGA
>CAZTQJ010000315.1:0-1751 GCA_964615615.1 uncultured Acidimicrobiaceae bacterium | reverse complement strand
GATAGCTTCAGGTGACTGGAGTTCAGACGTGTGCTCTTCCGATCTCTGCACGTCTGCGACATCCTGCGTCATCACAGGACTAGTAAATGGAACCGCCTATACCTTTACGGTGAGCGCAACCAGTATTGTCGCGACTTCAGTAGCGTCTTCGCCCTCCAATAGCGTTACCCCGGCGATCGTCCCAGGGGCACCAACAAAAATTTCTTCTTCTCAAGTGTTTTTAGACGCAAATCGACTCATAGTCACCTGGACGGCTCCATCGTCAAATGGTGGGTCGGAAATCACGAGCTACCTAATCACCCCGATACATGGATCAACAAGCTTGACGCCAGTTTCATGCGAAGGTGCTTCCACGAATTGTGCTCTACCTGGGCTACACACCGGCTGGCAATATAGCTTTACCGTGGTCGCAATAAACGATGTTGGTTCATCCTTGGCATCCGTGGCATCGGGACTGTCGGTGAGTGTCTTTGGTTGGTGACTTCCTTAGCCAGGGGCTAATCGCCTACGCAACTAGGTGTAATTGAGTTCGTGGGTGGCCGCCCCAGGAGCCCCCTGCTTGGGGTAAGAGAGCATCGCCAGGACGGCTTGATCGTTTCCCGAGTGGATTGGCCTAGGGTTTGGGCCCCAGCCTTCCGTTAGTACGCTTTCAGCAGGAGATTGCCCCAAGTCGGTATGTCTCATTTGAGTATGACTGCAGTCGCCACCCACATAGCACCGAGTATGGCCATCGCGGTCCTTTTTGCTGGGGTTCTCCACGCACTCTGGAATCTCTTAGCTAAAATGATTGAAGACCGCATCATGGCTTTTGCCGTCATCGGTACAGCGATGGCCGCAGGTGGTGCAGTGATGCTGATCTGGGGTGGGATGCCCGCTACCAACACCTTGGCCCTGTGCGCGGCATCAATCACTATTCACGTGATCTACCAGTTCGGCCTGATTGCCTCATACCGTTTGGGGTCCTTTAATCAGGTCTACCCCCTGGCACGAGGCTCAGCACCTTTGCTGGTGGCGCTCGCCTCCTTTCTTTTACTCGGCGAAAAACTCACGGCTCTCGCTTTGCTGGGAATCGTCTTGCTCTCTCTGGGGCTGGCGGGACTCGCCTTCTCCTCGGGGCGGTTAGTGGCCGAGGAACTGCCGGCGATTGTCGTGGCTCTCCTCACCGGCTGCGCCATTGCCAGCTACACCGTGCTCGACGGTATTGCAGTGCGCAGGTCGGGCTCGGTGCTCGGATATGCAGGCCTGTTATTTCTTGGCCTAGGACCGATCTTCCCGATTTATGCTCTGTTTACTCGGCCACGAGAACTTTGGAGACATAAGCAGACGCTTTACTTCGGTCTTGGCGCTGGGGTCATTTCCCTGCTCGCTTATGGTGTGGTGCTCTTCGCTCAAACCCGAGCACCTTTGGCAGAGGTGGCTGCACTTCGGGAGTCCGCAATAATCTCGGGCGCCATTCTGGGAACGGTTGTGCTCAATGAGCGTTTCGGCGGGCCAAGGGTTTTCTCAGCAGTGATTGCCGTAACGGGGATAGCAATCGTCGCCGGTGCCTAACGGGAGATTCGCCTAGATCACCATAAGTCAGCTTGTGACGATTGGGCGGCAAGTCTTACTTGACCGACAGTCACCGCAGAAAACTCGCCGTGACATCTGCCTTAAAACCACGCAATTCTGCTTTGTGGAGATAAGGGGATTTGAACCCCTGACCCCTTGACTGCCAGTCAAGTGCTCTACCAACTGAGCTATACCCCCAG
>CAZTQJ010000314.1:0-1751 GCA_964615615.1 uncultured Acidimicrobiaceae bacterium | reverse complement strand
CTCAATGCCAGAATCAGTAATTTTTCTTGTTGATGGGTCGACGTCGCTCACGGCTAACTACCTTAGGGCACGAGGACCTATGACCCTCCCCGATTTCTAAAGGCGGGGAACTACGCTAGGTGCATGGGGAGCCGAGTATGAAGACGACCATCACCGGCGGTCTAGGTTTTGTGGGAAGCCACGTGCTGGCAGCACGACTAGCCCTCGGAGACGAGGTCACCACGGTCGACCTCAAGGCTGCCTCAGGCCAAGAAGCGTCGCACATCGAGGGCGATCTCCGCGATCCCGCCGTCGTGGCTCAGTCAATACCTGAGGGTACAGAGGCCATTGTTCATCTGGCTGCGCGTACCTCGGTTCTGGGCTCCATCAGGGACCCTCAGGGCACCTTCGAACACAATGTTCTCGCAACCCACCTCATGCTCGAAAGAGCACGAGCCATCGGCGTCAAACATGTTGTCATGGCCTCCACCAATGCGGTGACGGGGAACGTTGGTACCCAGGTGATCAGTGAAATCCTTCCTACGCGGCCCCTGACCCCCTACGGTGCCACCAAGGCCGCAGGCGAGGCACTCTTGAGCTCGCATGCATCGAGTTATGGCTTTTCCGGAGTTGCACTTCGCTTTACCAATATTTACGGAACCGGCATGGGCGAGAAAGACAGCGTGATCCCCCGCCTTATGAGGGCCGCTCTCGACGGAGGCTCCATCTCGGTCTACGGCGATGGCCAACAGGTCCGTGACTATGTCTACGTCACCGATGTCGCCGAAGCCATCAATTTGGCTCTGGGCTTGGAAAACTCAGACGTCTTCACCATTGGCTCGGGTTCTTCAGTTTCTGTCCTGGACCTCCATGCAGCTGTCGTAGCCGCTTCGGGCATCGATATTCCTCTCGAGCATGTTGCGGCACAGGCGGGCGAGATGCCAGCAGTCATTGTCAACATCGCTAAGGCGCAGGGCATTGGCTTCACGCCTCAGTTCGACCTCCTTGCCGGACTCAGTGAAACTTGGTCCGACTTCCTTGCCGCACGAGGCTAGGAAACTGGAGTTTCTCCTGGCGCCTTGAAGGCCATGAGTTCTATGCGCGTCCCATCGGGGTCAGTGAGATAGATCAACTCCACCGCTGCATCACCAACGGGCACCCTCGTCGACGTCCCCTCGACGAGGAATCCTCCAAGATTTACGAGGCCTTTCGCAGTCTCATGAACATCATCGACGGTGAAGCACAGGTGCGTGAGGCCCAGTTTGGCAACAGGTCGACGACCTCCGCCTATGGCTTCTGGCTGGCTGAAGGAGAGCAGTTCAATCGACAGATCCCCTCGCCTGAGGAATTGGCTCGTGAGCTCCACCTCATCGAGCTCCATAAGGGCGGCGAATTGCGAGCCGATCTCATGACGTTCCGCCAAGCTAAAGCCCAGGCCATCGCGATAAAAAGCGATGGATCTCTCCAATTGGGAGACGCAAACTCCGACATGCGAAAAGGCTGTAGGCATGATGACTTGATCAGCGAGGGTGAGGCATGCAGAGTTCGTCGTACTCGGCAATGATGATCTCCCCTGCATGCTCCCCACAGGCTGGGCAGGCTGGGTCACGACGGACCTTGAAGTTCCTAAAGGACTCTTCGAGGGCGTCAAAGGCCATGAGTCGTCCCACCAAGGTCTCGCCGAGGCCAAGAATAATCTTGATGGCCTCGAGGGCTTGAATGGAACCCACAATGCCAGGCAGTACGCCGAGTACTCCCGCTTCAGCGCAAGA
>CAZTQJ010000313.1:0-1755 GCA_964615615.1 uncultured Acidimicrobiaceae bacterium | reverse complement strand
ATAGCTTCAGGTGACTGGAGTTCAGACGTGTGCTCTTCCGATCTGGGTTCGTTCCGCCTTATCCATCAGCCCTCCAGGAGGCGGTCAAGACCGAGGGTGAGTCCAGGAGTAGTGGAAACTGCGCGTAGTGCCAAGAGCACGCCATCCATGAAGGCCGTGCGATCCACGGTGTCATGGCGAATGCTGAGGGTCTGGCCGTTGCCACCGAAAATCACTTCTTCATGCGCAACAAGGCCGGGAAGACGAATGGCGTGAACGTGCACGCCGTCAACAACTGCACCCCGCGAACCCGGATAGTCCTCATGCTCGGTGGGATCCTTTGGCGTAGCCAAGCCAGCACCACGACGCGCCTCAGCAATAGCGGCAGCAGTGTGGACAGCAGTTCCCGAAGGGGCATCAAGCTTGCGGTCGTGGTGGAGCTCGATGACCTCAACATCGCGAAGATGACGGGCAGCCTTGGCGGCGAACTGCATGAGCAAAACCGCGCCAATGGCAAAGTTGGCAGCCACCACAAGGTTGGCCTTGGTGGGCGAGGCCTTTACCGCTTCGCCGAGCGCTTCGTGGTCAAGACCTGTCGTACCCACCACGCCGTGAATGCCGTGTTCGAGCAAGAAGGCAATGTTGCCAGCGGCCACCGAAGGGGCGGTGAAGTCCACGGCGAGATCGCAGGATGCTGCTACGAGGGCCTGCAGATCTGCAGCTACCTGCACATCACCGTCGAATTCAGGCAGTAAGGCCTGGAGTGGCTGGCCCGCAAATCCGGGGTCGATGGCGGCCACTAATTCGAGGTCACTAGCAGCGTGCACGGCTCGCAGTACTTCACGGCCCATGCGCCCTCCGGCACCCAGAACACCAACGCGCATCATTTCCGTACCCTACCGAACCGAGCGGGCAATTCCTTGTTTCGCCAAAGCCAGAGGCTGGCGACAAGCAAAAACAAGAGTGAAAAGAGGCTGGCGAAGAGTCCGAGGGTGAAGCTTCGCGGCTTATAGGAGAAGCTGAGCGACCAGCGTCCCGGCGGGATCGTCACCGCCTGCACCAAGCCATGGCGCTCAACGGGGAGATTGATTTCGCGCCCACCAGGGCCAACACCGTGGAGCAGCCAGCCGCCCGAGTAAGCCACGGCGCGCGTCAGCCTTGCCCCCTTGGGTGACTGCACCAGCAGCTTGCTCGTCCCCCAGTTGGAATTCTTTGAGGAAATGATCGAGCCCTGACTCATGGAAAAATCAGGCACCATGAAGTGATTACGGAAGATCTGATAATCCTTGGTGGCGCCTCCTGGGAACCAGTCCTTTGCATCAAAGGCCGTCTGAAAACTCCCCGCCAGGCTGAATTCCATCGCCTTGGCATCCATAAAGCTCGAGCGCAGAGAGACCGAACCCGCACCGGCTCCCGAGATGGCGATCCCCGCAGCGCTGAGTGGTCGCGTCAAGTTGAGTTGCCAGCCAGCCTGCGTGGGCTTGGCGACATCCTTCGACTGCGCGAGCAGCTGGCCCTTTCCGCCCAGAAAGACAATCTTGAGATCCTCTTGGCGACCCTGCCCACCAGCAAGGGCTCGCAGGGAGATCGACGAAATCGTGGCGAGGTGACCAAACCAGAGCTTGCGTTGCTTGAGGCCGGGCACCAGGACATTGTGCTGACAGCTGCTGAGCTGCGCTTGATCTTGCGCACCTTGCCCTGGTGGCTTGTAGGGCGCGAAGGCTGAAGCCCAGGCGACCACCGTCGTCAACTGCAGTTGCTTCATGCGACCCGAAG
>CAZTQJ010000312.1:0-1767 GCA_964615615.1 uncultured Acidimicrobiaceae bacterium | reverse complement strand
ATAGCTTCAGGTGACTGGAGTTCAGACGTGTGCTCTTCCGATCTTGCCATTGGGTTTTTGTTCGGGGTAGCGGCGATAGAGCAACCAGTCATTTTCGACAAAGCGTCCCCGACGCGCCCACTCGCGCACCCCAAAGGGTCGCACGGGGTGCTGGGCGATCATGCTGGCGACATAGACCACTTCGCCCAAGGCTGAAATGCGATAGCCAAGGTCACGGTCACCGTGAGCGGGAAGACGCCAGGAGGGATCAAGTCCCCCTACGGCCAGCAGCGCCGAGCGCCTATAGGCAATGTTGCAGGTAACAAAGACGCCCTGATCCACCTCGTCAATGGAGTGCTCGTAGAGCGCATCGGTTGGCGGGGCAAAGACGGGGCCTTTGACCCCCATGATCTCGGGGCGCGCATCGAAGGTGGCCAGGGCTTCAATCAGCCAGGCCGGCTCCACTGTGGCGTCATCATCGGTAAAGACAATGATGGGGGCGGTGGCCACCTGCACGCCGCGATTCCTTGCCCGTGAAGGCCCTTGGCCGTCGGACAATAAGACCTTGACGCGAGGATCATCGGGAATGCCAGCAGCGGCAGTGCCATTGCCATCGTCAACCACAATGACCTCAGCCGGCCTATCCAGCAGATCGAGGGCAGCCAGCACAGCCGCCAAGCAACGCGAGAGTAACTGTGGCCGGTCTCGCGACGGAATAACTACGGAGACGCCAAGCTCCGGGCTGGAATCAGACACGCGATGACGCTCCCATGAGGCCTGACCATACTTCGCGGTAACGCTCACTGAGGCCTTCTCGCCTATAGGCCTTAGCCGTCTCTAGGGCAGCGAGGCCAAGGCGCGTGCGCAGTTGCTGGTCATGGACCAAGAGCAACATGGCGTTCTTGAGTGCCTCGCGATCACCAGGATCAACCAGCAAGCCATCGAGGTCATCGCTGATGATCTCGCCAGCTCCCCCGGCATTACTCACGATGACCGCCAGGCCTGAAGCCATGCCTTCGACGATGACTTGGCCAAAGGGCTCGGGGAGGATGGATGCATGAACGAGGATGTCCAGGCGAGCGAGTTCAGCAGCCACGTCCTCGCGAAAGCCTCGGAAATCAACCTGGGACGCAATGCCCAGGGACTTGGTCTGCGCTTCGAGTTGGGCGGCAAAATCCTCTTCACCAAAGAGCGGACTACCAATCACCACGGCCTCCACTGCTGTAGCGCTAAAGGCGTCGGCAAAGGCTGAGAGGAAGAGGTCTTGGCCCTTCCAGGCCGCCAAGCGACCCATGATGCCAATACGCATCGGCTGCGATGCATCGCGCGACTGCCTATCCACAGCCACAATGGAGGGATCGATGGGACTCGCGATCACCGTCATCTCCTGAAGGTCAGCACGAAGCGTTTTGGCCGTGCTCACAGAATTGGCAATAACCCAGGAGGGCAAGACCTTGGCCGCGAGACGAACAGCTAGTGCGCTGCGGTGGCCGAGGTAATCATCGGTGATGCGGTCACGCAGATGCCAGACCACCCTGGTGCCACTCAGGCGACCCGCAAGCCCGCCAATGAGTGCCGCCTTCAAGGTATTGGTCTGCAAAATATCGAAACGCTGCTTGCGCAGGTATCTTGCGAGACGAAACACGTAACCCAGGCTTGCGAAGGCCGAGCGCAGGCCAGCGAGACCATTGGCTTGCGCCCTGGTCACTTCACCCAGATCAGCGGGCAGGGCCAAGAGATCGGAAGAGCGCACGTCTGAACTCCAGTCACCTGAAGCTATCTCGTATG
>CAZTQJ010000311.1:0-1768 GCA_964615615.1 uncultured Acidimicrobiaceae bacterium | reverse complement strand
AGCTTCAGGTGACTGGAGTTCAGACGTGTGCTCTTCCGATCTCGGCCTCGTTGACAATGCCGCCACGCGCGGTGTTGATAATGCGAATACCAGGCTTTGCTGCGGCCAATACCTCCGCGTTGATGAGGTTCAGCGTCTCTTTGTTCTTAGGAAGGTGCACTGACACGAAATCAGCCTGCGCCATAACTTCGGCAAGAGTCATCAGCTCAACACCCATGCTCGCCGCACGCTCAACCGAAACAAAAGGATCAAAGGCAATCATGCGCATCCCAAAGGCCATCGCACGCTGCGCGAAGAGCGCGCCAACACGCCCAAGGCCAATGACGCCCATGGTCTTGCCATAGAGCTCCACGCCTTCCCACTTGGAGCGCTCCCACTTTCCTGCAACCAAGGCACTGTGGGCCTGGGGGATGTTGCGAGCCTGGGCAAGCAAAAGCGCCATGGCCTGCTCTGCCGCAGAAATGATGTTGGACTGAGGAGCATTGACCACCATGACGCCACGCTCAGTGGCGGTGGGAACGTCGACATTGTCAAGGCCAATACCGGCACGGCCTACCACCTTGAGTGAAGTACCGGCCGCTAGGACCTCCGCCGTGACGGTTGTGGCCGAACGAATAATCAGGGCTGATGCACCAACAATGGCTTCCACCAGTTGTTCGGGGCTGAGATCAAGTTGGATGTCGACCTCATGGCCCGCCTCGCGCAGCAGGTCGAGACCCGGCTCGGCAATCTTTTCGCTTACCAGTACCCGTGACACCTCGGCGGGCTCGCTTTCTCTCTTAATGATTAGTTACTCAGGCTAGGGCGCATTCGGCCCCGCTAGTTCAGTCCGTGGCCTCAGCAAAAAGAGAGGCCAAACGACCGACACCTTCTGCTAAATCCTCATCGCCTAACGCATAGGACAGGCGGAAGTAGCCAGGCGAGCCAAAGGCCTCACCGGCTACGACAGCAACCTTGGCTTCGGTGATCGCCAACTCTGCCAACTCAGTGCTGCTCGTGCACTGCTTCCCACGAATCGTCTTGCCATAGAGGCCAGTCACATTGGGGAAGGCGTAAAAGGCTCCCGCAGGCTCTTCGCAGGTGATGCCAGGGATTGCACGCAGCATCGCAACCATGCTTTGACGGCGGCGATCAAAGGCCGATCGCATCATGGCGACATCTTCGAGTCCCCCGCTCAGCGCAGCAATAGCAGCGCGCTGGGCGACATTATTGACGTTCGAAGTTTCTTGGCTTTGCAGGTTGGTGGCCGCCGAGATCACATCGGGAGCAGAAATCATCCAACCAACTCTCCAGCCCGTCATGGCATAGGTCTTGGCAACACCATTCACCACGATGAAACGATCACCAATCTCAGGAGCCACCACCGGAAGCGAAGCTGGTGCGTCACCGGAGTAGTAGAGGTGTTCATAGATTTCGTCAGCAATAACCCAAACTCCGTGCTCCGCTGCCCAGCGACCAATGGCCTCGGTTTCTTCGCGGCTGTAGACCGCTCCCGTGGGGTTTGAGGGCGAAACAAAAACCAGTGCCTTGGTGGCGGGAGTGCGCGCAGCCTCGAGTTGTTCAATGGTGACCTTGAAACCGGTGCTCTCGTCGGTGGAGATAGCCACGGGCACGCCACCTACCAGAGCCGCAGACTCGGGGTAGGTAGTCCAATAGGGCGCTGGGATAATGATCTCGTCGCCTGGATCAAGGATGGCCGCGAAACTATTGGCAATGGCATGCTTGCCACCATTAGTGACCAGCACTTGCGTGGGGTCGATCTCGAGAC
>CAZTQJ010000310.1:0-1781 GCA_964615615.1 uncultured Acidimicrobiaceae bacterium | reverse complement strand
GGCTGCCTCATCGCCCATCCAGGCAACGATTCGCTCAAGAGACGGTCGAGGCTGCTCCACAAAGTCCTCATAAGCAAGGCGCCAGAAGCGACCCTTTGGAACGCGTCGCTTGAGCACCAGACCTGTTGCGGCGGACTGGGCCATCCAGTCATAGGCCGAACGCGCTGGTCGCATAGCGAAAAGATGTTCATCGGGAAACTTTTCGCTGGATTTGGGCTGCAGCCATGAGGTGGCGACCGCCCGAGGATCACGGGTGACTTGAAGGATGGAAACCGGAGCCAGTTGTTGGGCGGTGGCGACAAGACCAGAAGGGGGTTGCTTGGACGAGTCCACGATGATCTTGGCTCCAGAAACTTTTGCGACAGCGCCATAGAGCTCCCCCAGAGCGTCCCGCCATTCCTGATAATTTGCGTCACCTTGGTGGTCGCGACGAAGTAAATTCGGCCAGCGACGCGAGGCTCTTGAGTCATAGATCAGGGCAAAGGTTTCAGGGCTAATAGAACTTGCGAGAGGGGCGAGCTGCGCCACTTCCTGCCAAAACTCACATTCCGAAAGCAGCACGCCACAACCACAGGAGCGGGCAGAATTTGCCGCTCGGTTTCTCCAGAAAAACATCAATTCACCGACATTTGCCCAACCGTCAAGTTGGCCGAGAATATCGGTGAGCAAGGTGGATCCGGATCGGCCAGGGCCGGCAACGTAGAGGACTTGGAGTTCCGACATGCAGACTCGCTCCATCTCTCTAGGCCATCCGCTTCGCTTAAGGCTATCAGTGCTGCCCCTCGCTAAGGCCTGAACTAGGCCCCTATGCACTAGCCGATACGCTTCGCGTTGTGGTTAAAAAAGCCTATGCACTTGCGCTGAGTTGCGCCTTGGCGACCTTGAGCTCCCTGAGCCTCAATATGGGCTCAGTAGAGGCTGCGCAGGCCGGTGCGAAGCTGGCCACGAAGTCCCCAGCGGTCGGCCAGACCGACCCCATGCCGCGACTGTTTCTGAATCGCCAGGCGCTAGCCGCTCAGCATTACGGGCCCCAGCGTCAAGCGCGCAGTCAAAGTGTCTGCCGAGGTTCGGGTAATGATTTCGCCCCTCCCTTGCTGTACTGCGGGACTCGCAATGACCCTGGCGTCGTAACAGGGCAACCCAAGGTCTATCTGGTCTTCTGGGGCTCCCAATGGGGTCAAGCGAGCACGAATAGTGACGGCTACAAAACCTTCAGTGGAGACCCAAAGGGGATCGCTGCACCCTTGCAGGCTATGTACGCCCATTTCGGCACTGGGGATGAGCGCTGGTCAGCTGTCTTTACCCAGTACTGCCAAGACGTGGCTCAAGGAGAGTCATCATGCCCGGCATCAAGTTCGGCACGCGTCGCCTACCCATCAGGAGGCGTGCTCGCTGGGCTATGGGCGGACACAAACTCGGCGGCTCCAGATTCTGCAACGCAAGCAGCTATTAAGGATGAGGCCCGCGCCGCAGCTACACACTTTTCAAACTCAAATGCAGCAGCAAACCAAAACGTGCAGTACATCATCGTCTCACCGACGGGAACTCACCCCGATGGATTTGAAACGTCGGCAAGTAAGGCCTGCGCTTGGCATAGTTACACCTACTATCCAGGACTCGCCTACACCAATCTGCCTTACATACCCGACGCCGGTTACACATGTGGGGCGAACAGTGTCAACGCCTCTGAACCTCAAGGATCCATTGATGGCGCAACCATTACTGCAGCACACGAATACGCCGAGACTCTGACTGATCCCGCGCCAAACACAGGCTGGCTC
>CAZTQJ010000309.1:0-1823 GCA_964615615.1 uncultured Acidimicrobiaceae bacterium | reverse complement strand
GATGGTTACGGTCCTGACGAATTGCGCCAGCTCGCTCAAGACGCTGTCGGTGCGGAGCGCATGTGTGTACTTGCAGGCGTCAGTAGTGAAGGCAAGCCTGCCGTCGTCGTCGTTTCTGATGGCAGTCATGACGCAAAAGCAATAGTGAGAACATTGGCCGGCTTTATTCAAGGTGGCGGCGGCGGCAACGAGCGCGTGGCTACCGCTGGCGGAAGAAATCCCGAAGGAATTGCAGAAGTCTTGGAAGCCGCGCAGGAGCTGCTTAGGTCGTGAGTTCGTCAAGGGTCCTTGGCCTCGACGTAGGTCATCGTCGCATTGGCGTCGCGGTTTCGGATTCAGCTGGACGACTCGCAGTCCCCGTTGGCATCGTTGAGCGCAGCAAAGACGACCCTGCAGCAATCGCAGCTTTGGTGAATCTCGCCGAAGAATATGGCGTCTCCACCGTGGTGGTGGGAGATCCCATTGGCTTAACCGGAACCCCGGGAGCAGCATCGGAGCGTATTGCGGACTTTCGCGAAGCCTTGTGTTTAGCGCTTGCTAGCCGAGACATCGCTGTCCATGCCGTAGATGAGCGCTTCACCACGGTCACCGCCACTGCACGACTCCGCGAAGCTGGCCTCAATGCAAAGCAGATTCGCAGCAGAGTCGATGCCTCAGCTGCCGTAGTCATCGTTGAGCAATGGTTGGAGGCAGCGCGATGAGCGACGAGAGCACGCCCATCCCAGTCACCGTAGAGAGCGTTGATCGCAGCGAAATCATGGCCAGTCGTCGCCAGCGCTCACGAAGAAAGAAGCTGCTGGCTGGCCTCTTACTTTCGGGCTTTGGCATCATTGCGCTCTTTAGTCTTTGGTATGAACTCCAAGTTCACTCCAGCGCTGACACGAAGCATTGGGTGGTGCTTGAGGTTAAGCCAGGGGATGGGCAGGCATCGTTGGCGAACAGCTTGGCTAGCAAGAAGGTCATCTCGCAGAGCTTTGCGTTTCGCCTCTACGCCACTATCCACTCGAGCCCTGCGCTGCAGCCTGGCTTGTATGCCTTCCACCCCGGCCAATCATTCGCTCAGATTCTCGAAAGCCTTCAAGGTCCCCCCAACGCTTCACGCTTCACGGTTTTACCTGGATTTACCCTCGCAGAGGTAGCAAGTCGCATTGCAAGTATTCATCGAGTGGATCTGGCGAAACATTTCAGTCGGGCCTATGCGCACATGGCTGTTCATTCCAAAGTTGTGCCGAACGCGAGCACGCTCGAAGGAAAAATTGGTGTTGGTGAATACATAATCATGCCTGGAGAAAAAGCTGTTGACCTGCTTGCGCAAATGGTGCAGCGCTTTGATGCCGAGGCCAGGTCGGTAGGGCTCTTTACTGCGACCAAGGTCGAGGGTCAATCTGCCCTCCAGGTCATCAACGTAGCTTCCGTGGTTGAAAAAGAGGGTTACTACGTCAAAAACATGCCACAGGTCTCCAGGGTCATCTACAACCGTCTCGCTAAGGGAATGCCCTTACAGATGGATTCAACCGTGTTGTACTCCCTTGGCCAAGATGGTGGGCCCGTAAGCGCGGCCATGCTGAAGATTCCCTCCCCCTACAACAGCTACCTCCACGGTGGCCTGCCCCCAACCCCAATATGCACGCCCCCAGTGGAGGCTCTTCGCGCCGCGGTGCATCCCGTGACAGGTTCGTGGCTGTTTTTTGTGGTCGTCGATAAGAGTGGCACGGAATCCTTCTCGATTAGTTATGCCGACCAGTTGCGTACTCAACATCTGGCCAGAAAGCGCGCGCGGAAGCGATGGCAGTCCAAAACACCGTGGGTGTCCGGGGTCAGCC
>CAZTQJ010000308.1:0-1830 GCA_964615615.1 uncultured Acidimicrobiaceae bacterium | reverse complement strand
GTTGGCGGTATTCATCATGCCGATCAAGTGCAGATTCTCCGGGATGTAGAATTTTCCGTCGGCATCCTGGGAGTAGGCCAAAGGAATGGCGTGCTCCTTCCCGCGCTTATCCGGCTCGATCAGCATCATCAGCTCGCCAAAGATTTTGCTCAGGTTGCCTCGGTTGATCTCGTCGATGATGAAGACGTAGGGCTTCCCCTGCGCCTCCTCGCGCTGCGCCCGGCGACAGAACTGGTGGAAAATCCCATACTTCAGATCGAAATGGCCCTTGGGCGTCGGACGAAAGCCCTGGATGAAATCCTCGTAGGAATACGACTGGTGAAACTGGATCATCTCTATGCGCTGTGGGTCGTTTGAGCCGACGAGCGCGTAGGCGAGCCGCTTGGCGACGTAAGTCTTCCCGACGCCCGGCGCACCCTGGAGTACGACATTCTTCTTTTCCTTCAACGCTGCCAGCATCTCGTTGAACTGCGCTTCGGCCAGGAACAACCCCTTCATCGCCTTTTTCTTGTCGTAGGACTCAATCTCGACCTTGACCTGGATGTTCGTCTCGTCGATCAGGCTGCGGATGATCTCGTATTCCTGCTCCGTCAACTTGAATAGGCTGCCCTGGTTGTTGATGATCGGCTCGCTGCTGGCCAGGTCGGGATTGGCCTGCAACGTCTCGTATGCGATCGGCTTATCCAACCGTTCGATCTTCTCGAACTCGATCTCCTCGCCATTCTCGGTTTGGTGTATGCCCTTGGTGATTTTGCAGACCGCGACTACTTCCTTCTGCGGGCTGGTCACGTAACCGACGACCAGGTCGCCCGGCTTTGCAGCTTGGAAGTAATCGTAAATTCGGCGCTTGTTGCCCTTTTCGTTGTGCGACGTGTAGGTCTGCTTCTGTCCGACCGGCGTCTCCTCGAAATTCCAAATCTTCGGATTCGCGTTCAACCACCAGTAGGCAACGCCAGTGGACGCAGGAGGCGTGACCATAACCGACTTCGGCTCCGCCCCCGTCTCCAGGCCCACCGTGCTGGAGATCAGCTCAACGAACTCTGGGTCGTCTGTAACGTCTGTGAGCGTCTTCCCGTGCAGCATGTTACCTTCGGGCATTTCCCACTCACCCTTGGCCAGCCATTTCACTTTGCGGATGTGTTTGAAAAAAAGTCGCGTAGCATCAAACTGATAATCGCCTTCCACAAGGCCATATCCCAAAAGTCCGGTTCGGCCTCGGTTGACGAAAATGATGTCGCCCTTCCTGATGTCGTGGACAAACTGCCAGCAGGCATGGGTGTCGTTCTTCTTGTCCGAGTCGCTCGGCCACAGTTGCTGGAGCTTCTGGCGAATCTCTACCTTGCTCTTGAACTGGCGCAGGTCTTCCATCTCATCCCAGCCAATGGCCATAATACCATTCTGATGAAATTCCTCCCAATACTCAGCGTTCCCCCCCGGTGAGAACGTCCAATATTGTCGGGGTGAACTCTCTGGCGGCGTTTCATGCAGACCGCCTTCACCGGTTTCGGCACCTTCCTCCGCCTCCCCTTGGTAGCTGCCAGGGCAAACGCACCAGATGAACGACTGAACGTCCACCCAATCGGCGGGCTTTTGAGGTTCGAGCGCCTTCCAAAACGCCCGCCCAAATCCGATCAGGGTGTGCAGCTTGTCCGCGTCCGGTCGCCCGGTCGGAAGCTCGTGGTCCAATTCCTGGCCTAGCTTACGATAATAGCTGATCTTGACCGGGAAGAAGTCCTCCGGGCGCAACGCCCACAGCAGCACCGTCAGAGCGTCCCAGTTGGGCTAGATCGGAAGAGCGTCGTGTAGGGAAAGAGTGTTCAGAGCCGTGTA
>CAZTQJ010000307.1:0-1830 GCA_964615615.1 uncultured Acidimicrobiaceae bacterium | reverse complement strand
CCACGGTAGCCCCCCATAGAGTGGCGTCATGGAAGCACGTGGCCTCGTGGCAAGGAAGACGGAGACTGCCCTGAGCGCGAGCGTGGAGGACCTCCCGGCCTTTGAAGGCTCTGGCATTGTTGTAGAGATTTCTTGGAGCGCGCTCAATTACAAGGATGCGCTCGCTTTGGAGCCCGGCAATCGCGTGTTGCGCAGCAGCCCCCTCGTGCTCGGCGTGGAGTGCGCCGGCACGGTGATGAAGTCAGACGCTCTTGCCTTCCCCGTAGGGAGTTCTGTACTCATCCAAGGTCATGGACTAGGCACAGAGGCCGACGGCGGCTTCGCCAGCCATGTAGCGGTCCCAGAATCTTGGCTCACCCCGCTCCCCAAAGAACTCAGTCAGCGAGAAGCGATGATTCTGGGCATGGCAGCCAGCACCGCTATGGCTTCCCTTGAAGCCCTCGAACTCCATGGCCTCGAACCCAGTGCGGGTCAGATTGTCATTACGGGAGCTGCTGGTGGCGTGGGCTCACTTTCCACCATGCTCGCCGCCAAACTTGGCTACGAGGTCGTTGCATCTACGGGGCGAGTTCACGAAGCTGACTATCTCCGCAGCCTCGGCGCCGTCGACATTGTTGGTCGAGATGAGATTGGCGACGCCAATGGCCGAGTCCTCGGTGCGCAACGGTGGGCGGGGGCCATTGACTGCGTGGGCGGTGAGACACTCGCCTCGCTCCTGCGATGTATGCGTTATGGCGCAAGCGTTGCCGCAAGTGGCCTCACGGGTGGATCCAGTCTTGAGACCACCGTCTTCCCCTTCATCACTCGCGGAATCAGCCTGCTAGGCATAGACGTTGTTCATACGGCATCTAGGCAGCGGGCCCGCTGGTGGCAAAGCCTTGCAGCCTTGAAGCCTTCAGAGGAATTGCTTGAGTCCTTGGTCCAAAAAACCATCGGACTTTCTGAGATTCCCTCTGCTCTTGCGGAATTTAAGTCTGGGTCTGTGCGTGGTCGAATCTTGGTTGATCCGCGCTTGAATTAGCTCAGCCCGCGTAGAGGTGGCTCACGCGGATAAGTCCGCCGCCACAAACCGTCGCGCTGTAGGGCATGGAAGCCGAAGCGTTAGCGCCTGGCCAGGTGACCAGTAAGCCAGTGCTTGATGGGCAAGTCTGAGCATTCCCCATGGGCACATTGGAATACTGAAACTGGAAACGGAAACTCTTGCCAGGCGCAACGCTGACCTTGCCAGGCTTTCCATTTGCCTGCGCCATAGAAAAACTTCCTCCGTGCACGATGGTGGTTGCAATTGCCGCTCCCCCAGGGCTTACCTGGAGCTGCAGCGAAGGGTAGCCAGCCATGGTGCAGGTCAGCGATGAAAGATTCTTGCCTTCAACGGTGCCCTCAACCGATCCGCCAGCCCCTGAGGAGAGGGGAATCGTCGTGGCGATCTGGGCACCGGCGCAGCCTGGCTGTGCCGGCTTACTTGAGCTTGTTGTTGACTTGGGGACTGACGTAGTGGAGGTGGAGCTATCAACGGGAATGCTGCTCGTTGTAGCTTCCGACGACTTGGATCCGGGGGCTACGCGACCAGCAAAGAATGCACCGACTACTAATGCGCCGAGCGCAAGGGTCACCCAAGCTTTTCTCATGAGGAGAAGTCCTCTGGCTTTACCGTGTCTAAGAACTCCATGAACTCATCAACAAGCACTTCGGGGATCTCCTCTTCGTCGTCTTCAAGGTCAATATCGTCTAGATCAATCTGTGCGCCTTCGGCTGCCATCAATTCATCGGACACGAAGAGGGGGGCTCCCGTTCTCACCGCTAAGGCCACGGCATCTGAGGGTCGCGCGG
>CAZTQJ010000306.1:0-1830 GCA_964615615.1 uncultured Acidimicrobiaceae bacterium | reverse complement strand
GAGGTGGCCTCGTGACGGTCTCTCCACGCGGTGAGGTAACCCACCGTTTCCTTCCTTCCACCGCGCGGAACACGGCAAAAATTGTGACCAAGCGCTATGACATCTTGCGGTCCCGGCGATACTTCGCCAAACGCTTCGCTACTGATCTCTACGACGAGGCAAGCATTGAAGATGATTTCGCAGACTTCCTCAAGCTGCAACGTAAAGAACTCGACGAGCTCTTAGCTAAGGGCGACATTGCTACCGCAGTCCGACTGCAGTTTGAAGAAGATGTAGTCCGTGCCGAGCATGACGCCCTAGAACTTCTCCAAGAACCCCGCCAGACTCAGGACCGGGTCTTCTTTTCCTCGCCTCCTGATTTTTTGATTTTTGCTGAATCTCAAAACTGGCCGCTACGGATCGTGGTCGGGAAAGACCTGGATAGTTCGCTAAGCCCCGAAGGGGTGATCACCGAATTCATCACCACGGATGCCAATGGGGCGAGAAGAGTCTTCGAACAGGGTCACTACATCAGCTACCTCCCGGGCGAGCGATACCTCCATGAGCTTGCTGATCGCATAGAACAGCTCTCGGCAGAGCACGAAGTCACCTTGGAAAATCTACCGAGCGAGGTCGAGCAGTTCCTCAGCCTGCGGCACTAGGTCTTCTCTAGGTCGTCGCACTCGCATCAGGGCCCTGCTCCTTGAGCAGCTCTGTGCGACGAAGGCGATCGCGCTTCAAAGCCCACGCGACCGTAAAGATCGCAAGCGCAATGAGAGCCGCGATGAAGAGCGTAAACACGATGGCGAAGGCTGTCATGGACTCAGGCTAGGTCAGGAGCATCGGCGTTACAGCCATTCCTTAACGTGCCAGCTATGGAATCACGCAACTGGAATACAGCCTCTGGCGCCGAGGTTTTAGCCCTTATCCGTGGCGATAGAGGGAATCGGCCGCTGGTAGACCCAGCCCTAGCTGGAGGACTTCGCGCGTGGTTACAAGATGCAAGCTACGAGGCCGGCGAAGGGACTGAGCCCGTCCTCGCCACGCCCTTTCAGTTTGGTTTCGCCACCCCCGCCAGTACTCGAACTCCAGTAGCGAAGTTGCTCGGCCAACTCACCACAACGCTTTTTATCCAACGCTTTACCGCCCCTCAGGCTCTTGATCCCGTCATGGCTGCTTGCGAGCAACTCAGAGGCCGAGGGATGGATGCAGCGATTGATGAACTGCTCGCGAGCAAGGACCGCCTCTACATGGAAGAGATCGCTGGCCAGATCCGTCGCCAGTGGCCACAACTGCCTAGTCACTGGTTCCCAAGATTTCGCCAGCCCATGGCCGTTGAACTCTCCGGTCGAGCCTTGCGCCTCTACGCCACGCCATCACTGATCTTGGGCCCTCCGGCAAAGACCGTGGCTTCCGTTTGCTTAGTCCAGACCGTCTCGGGACCCATCATGGAAGGTCATCGACGCGGAGGACGGCTACTCGCCCTCATTGAAACCCTCCGCTCCGGGGCCATACCTTTCCAAGTGGTCACGAATTCAGTTGACACGGGCGAGATTGAAGCCGACCTCATCGACGAGGCGAAGGTCATCATTACGACTCGGGAACTCGCGAGCGCCATTGTCGAAGGCAGTGACCTCACGCGCCCTCAGACGCATCCAAGGGTCTTGAGTCAGCCTGCTCCCGGAATGGCTGCCTAGTGGCCTTAAGCAGCTTGGCCGAGGTGCTCAGCACCGTACCTGAGGCACTCAGTCCCGATCTCAGTGACGCGCAGCATCGCCTCGCTGAACTGAGCTTGGAGTACCCGACGATCGTGGATCGATTCAAGCTTGCTCAATGTCTGGCGCGCAAAGA
>CAZTQJ010000305.1:0-1836 GCA_964615615.1 uncultured Acidimicrobiaceae bacterium | reverse complement strand
CCCTACACGACGCTCTTCCGATCTGGCGATGACATGCCCGTCGTGGCGATGATGCTGCTCGGCGTGGTGCTCGCCGCGAGACGCCGTCATGCCTTTGCCGGTTTAGCCTTGGGTATCGCGATGGCCATGAAGTTCACCGCTTGGCCACTCGGCCTCCTAGCTCTGCTTGCGAGCCGGGGGGCTAAGGGTCAGCGCAAGATCTGGCCCATGCTGCTTGGTGAGGCCGTGGCATTTGTTCCAGGCGTGCTGTGGGCTCTCCATAGGGGACCAAGCGCTTTCATTCAAAACGTGGTGGAGTTCCCCCTAGGCCTTGCTGGAGTGAGTTCACCCGCAGCGAGTGCCTTGCCCGGTCATATTCTGGTGACCTGGTTTCCTGCCCTCCACCGGCTGCTTCCACTGGCCGCCGCAGCCATTGGCGCCATTGTTCTGGTCGCGTACATCTGGCGGAAGCGACCGAGTTCGGTAGCGCAGATCTGCAGACTCTCTGCTTGGGTGATGACGATGGCCATCTGCCTAGCTCCCGCAACTCGCGTCGGCTACCTGCTCTACCCACTCAATCTCTTTACCTGGGCGTGGCTGGTCGAATCTGACTCAAGCACCACTACCGAGTTGGTAGAGCCGCAGCATGAATTGCGTTGACTGGCGCACCGTTGCGTCGCCGTTGGTGACAAATTTTGTGGGGGACACATCAATACCGACCTGCCAGGTAAATCCATCGCCGCCAGTTCTGCGCGCAAGGACTTCAACGCGCTTTCCTGATATCCCTCCATGGCTAAAGACTTTCCAGCCTCGGCGTGAAAGCTCATCTCGCGCGAAGGCATAGAGCCAGCCCTGGCTCTGTGCGGACTGGAGTTTGATAGCTGCGTCAAAGTTTCCCGGTCCACCTCCTCCGGTGTGGATGATTCCGAGCGAGGCAACCTCCTTGGGCAACACCAGCGAGTCGAGGATATCTGCGGGGGGAATTCCTGGCTCGATGACAGCAGCCAACATCTGCTTGGCGGCAATGCTCGCATATTTCGTATTGCCCGAATCCTTTGCTGAGGGTGGAGGGCTGGAGAAGATAGCGCTCAATCCCACAAAAAAGACCAGCATGCCGATCGCAATACCGAGTACGGCCATCGCTGGGCGAAGGCTGGTGTTTCCTCCTGGGGGCGGCTGGGTAATGCCTCGCGATTTTCCTTTGGTCATGGTGTTGTTTCTGGTCCTTGCTCGGGAAGGTGAATTTCAGGCCGGCCAGCAGGGCCAGGCAGAAAAGCAGCATCGAGATCCTCAGCGCGGAAGCCAAAGGCCGGTGGGCCCCCCACGGCAAAGACATAGATGGCAATGGCGTAGCAGCCGAGGCAGACCGTGAGCACCAGACCACTGATGCTGATCCCCAAGAGTGCGGTGAGTAGTCCTAGGGCACGAAAATTGAGGAGCGCAAAGATCCCGCCAAGGGCGATGAGGGGCAGACTGATGATCAAGAGCGGCTTACCTAGCGTTGGAACTTCTCTTGCGCCCTCTCCCCATCGACCGCTCGAGATAGCAATGCCACGCTTGATGGCTGACCGTGCCGTTCCGTGGTCGAGGGTCTTGCAGGCAAAGCCGAGGTAGGTGCTTTGGCGCATTTCGAAAAGACGCCCCTGATGCCGCAGGCGTCGCGCTGCAGGAATCCAGGCGACAAAGAAGAGGGCTAAACGGGCCATACGCGCAAAGATGGACAGCAGGGCGAAGGCCGTCAAGCTGAACAGCTTGGCCCAGGCATGCCGTGCCAGGAAGGCCTGAGGCGCAGGACTGCCGCGCATCACGGTGGAGATGCGCAAGATGATCATGGCTTGGGCGAAAATACCCAGCACG
>CAZTQJ010000304.1:0-1846 GCA_964615615.1 uncultured Acidimicrobiaceae bacterium | reverse complement strand
GGGCAGATGCAGTTAACGCGAATACCTTTGCGGCCGTAATCAATAGCCAAGCTCTTGGTCAACATCACTACGCCACCCTTAGAAGCGTTGTAGGCGCTACCGCCTTCCGTGCCTTCAATACCTTCGATGCTTGCGATGTTCACGATGGAACCACTGCCTTGAACCAGCATCTGAATTGCGGCGTGTTTGTTGACAATGAAGGTCCCCTTCATGTTGATATCAACAACGCGGTCCCACTCGTCTTGGCCTAGAGAGTGAACAGGACCGCCTCCGGCCACGCCAGCGGCATTCACGACGGCATCGACGTGACCGTGCTGAGCAACCGTGGAACGAAAAACTTTGGCAATGCCGTCTTCATCACGGACATCGACCAGGTGATCTACAGCTCCAGCAATATCGAGCGTGACCACCGTCGCCCCTTCACGCTCGAGCCGCGCTGCGCATGCAGCGCCAATACCTGATCCGGCCCCGGTCACTATCGCAACTGATCCCGTTAATCCATCCATGCAAGCCCCCCGGCTTTTCTTTAGCGCTGACTGCTGGAAGGTACTTCCCCCACCGGCAATGGTCAACGGCTCAAAACACTACTGACATCAACAGCACCTCTCATGAGCGGGCGAACTGCCATAGTGGGGAGCGTGGAAAGCTCACCACCAGTCATCAATGTCGCCCTTATTGGTGTCCAGCGCTCAGGAAGCTCTTCTTTTGCCGCCAAACTCGCCGAGCATCCAGAAATCTGTTTAGCCAAGGGCAAAGAAGCCCACCTTTTCGACCAGCTCGAGGTACAAGACCACGGCCCGAGTGCTGAACGACTGGAGGAGCTCTTTGCCCATCGTTCTGGCGAGCGCTACCTCCTCGACGCCACCCCTGAATACATCTGGCTCCCTGGCTGTCTTGAAGCCCTCAAAGGTCACTGCCCCGACGTCAAAATCATCGCTGTTCTTCGAGAACCAGCTGAGCGTGCAAGGTCGCAACATGCACTACAGATGGGGAGGGAGTGGGAGACGCTCTCATTCCCCAGAGCGCTTTTCGCTGAGCGTAAAAGGCTGGCCCTAGACGAAGCACCCATGGTGCTTCGTAGCGAGACGCGCATTCACTCCTATCGAACCCGTGGCTACTACGCACATCAGATAGCACATCTCCTCAAGATCTTTCCCGACGCGCTCATCTTGGCTTTCGATGAGCTCCTGGAGAAGCCTGATGAAAGTCTTGCGCGTGCCTACGAACATCTCGGTCTCGAACTTCCTGCTTCATCACAAGAACTTGAGCGCCTCAATGCCTTTCGCGGTGACGAGTTTTCTCTTACCGAACAAATTCTTCGTCTCTGGATGAGCCGAGAGACAAGAAAAACGGAGAAACTCCTTGGCTGGGATCGTGGAACGCTCAAGCGGGCTCGCTCACCTCGGACGCATTAACGAGCTCTGGGTCAACAAATCGCTAAGGGCGCATGACAACGCGGCCCACGGCGACCCGCTCTTCTATGTAGCGGTGAGCACCTTCGGCATCGGCGAGTTCAAATACCGAATCGACCACTGATCGCAGTTCGCCATCAGCAACCTGTTGGAGTAGCCCGGCGATCATGGCGTGTGCCCGAGGACTCAAGAAGAGTTCCGCGCCAAGGAAGTAGCCAATCAATGACTGGTTGTTCCCTCTCATCATCGAGGTATCTAGTAAGGCTCCACCATCACGGCCTGCATCGCCAAAACTCACACAGCGCCCGCGATAAGCGAGCGTGCGAAGACTCTTTTGTAAGGTTGGCCCGCCGACTGAGTCAACAATGACATCAGCACCTCGACCGTTAAGATCGGAAGAGCACACGTCTGAACTCCAGTCACCTGAAGCTATC
>CAZTQJ010000303.1:0-1849 GCA_964615615.1 uncultured Acidimicrobiaceae bacterium | reverse complement strand
GATAGCTTCAGGTGACTGGAGTTCAGACGTGTGCTCTTCCGATCTACCCCACTGATCAGCAATCATCTCAGCACCAATGCCCTGGCCAACGAGGCCACCAACGGGTGCGTAGCGATCCATTACGCGTGGGCCGAAGGGGAAGCCGAGCTCACGGACAACAGAACTGCCCATGGGGGTGCGGGTCATGGCCTCAACACCATTGGCTACGACTACGTCGTAGACGCCGGCCATGACGCCTTGAGCGGCGAAGTGCATGGCCTGCTGAGAGGATCCACACTGACGGTCAAGGGTGGTGGAGGGCACAGACTCTGGCCAGCCGGCTGCAAGGACGGCGTTACGGCCGATGTTGAGGGCCTGCTCAGCGACCTGCATGACACAGCCGGTGATGACGTCATCAACGAGGCTGGGGTCAAGGTCATTGCGCTCCTGAATGGCCCGAAGAGCCTCAGAAGCGAGGTCTACGGCGTGCCAGCCCTTGAGCTTGCCGTTGCGCTTTCCACCCGGGGTACGGACGGCGTCCACGATCACTGCTGTGCGCATGGGGAATCTCCTTTGGATTGTGACGCCGAACCCATCGGCGTGCCTAGAAGATGCTACCGGCCGATGGGATGGTCCCGCCTTAGGTAGCCTCAGAGCTATGGGAGAGCCCAAGGACATGGATCGCTGGTTGGGAGATGGTGGCATGGTCATCATCTCGGCCATTGGAGGCAGTTTCACGGCCTATGGCATCGATGGTGAGGATCTTGGCTGGGTTGAGGGGACATTTAGCCCTGAAGCACTCGCTGGAAACCCTCATGGCATTGTCCAGGCCGGAGTCCATGGCGTACTGCTTGATGCGGCTATGAATTTCGCCATCAATGCTGCACTCGGGCGAAAAGATAGAACCAAGGCCACGCTGGAGCTAAAGATCGAGACGATGAGGCCCGCCCTCGTTGGTGAGGACTACGTCCTTCGCGGTGATGTAGTGCGCATGGCCCGCCAAGTTGCCTACGCCGAAGCCAAAGTGCTGAACGCAGAGGGAGAGATTGTCTCTCGTTCAACAGCTACGTTTTTGCTCCATCGAGCTCAGGACTAGCGACTTCGTTTAGATGTGGTCTTCGGGAATGGTCCCGAGACGTCCTGCTTCAAAGTCCTCAAAGGCCTGACGGAGTTCATCTCTGGTGTTCATCACGAAGGGCCCATAGGCGGCCACGGGCTCGCGGATGGGTTGGCCACCAAGCAGGAGCACCTCGAGCGCTGGGCTGAGGGATCCCTGGCTGCCATGAGCGCCGAGGATGATTCCTTCACCTGCACCCATGGTGGCGAGTTGCCCACCAGTAATTCCATGCTGGCCAGCTCCTACCCAGCCATCACCGGAGAGGACATAGGCCAAAGCGTTGTAACTCGGATTCCAAGGAAGGACAACCTGAGCACCGGGAGCAATGCTGAGGTGCGCCAAGGCAATGGGGGTATGGGTCATTCCCGGACCTTCATGACCATCGATGGATCCCGCAATGATGCGGACGAGTGCACCGCCATCGGGAGAACTGATCAGCTTGACCCCTTCAGGGGCGAGGTCTTGATAGCGCGGTGCGGTCATCTTGAGGCTTGAGGGAAGATTGACCCAAAGTTGAATGCCGTGAAAGAGCCCACCGGATGCAATGAGCGAGTCTGGCGGACGCTCGATGTGCAAAATACCTGAACCTGCGGTCATCCACTGTGTTGCGCCATCCATGATGATGCCACCTCCGCCAATGGAGTCTTGATGTTGAAAGATTCCATCGATCATGTAGGTGACCGTTTCAAAGCCCCGGTGAGGATGCCAAGGCGTCCCCTTGGGTTCACCAGGTCCATATTCAATAGAACCCAT
>CAZTQJ010000302.1:0-1875 GCA_964615615.1 uncultured Acidimicrobiaceae bacterium | reverse complement strand
GATAGCTTCAGGTGACTGGAGTTCAGACGTGTGCTCTTCCGATCTATACGCTCGAGAACTTCGTGGTCGCGCACCCGGATGCAGATCAGGTCGTGAAAAGCAGCAAGCGTTCGCGCGACATCTTCGGCCGATTCGCGTGAGTCAATGCCCACCTCTTGGTCGTAGATCACCACGGCGTAGCCATCGAGATCATGGACGGCTAGTTCAGTGGCATTCCTCGTGCGAGCCGAAGGCTTCTCAAAGACCAAAGCTGCGCTGCGGCCTTGAAGGCTGCCCGCAACTCCGCCGGCTTCGGCGAGGGCGACGATGCGCGCAAACTCATCCACACTCAAATCATCAAGCTCTAAAAGATTCCTCGTCATTACGCTGCCTCATTGTTCATCACCGCAGAAATCACCGCTGCTAAGCGTGCTGAAGCATCGAGGGCTTCTGCGTCAGTCAAAATCAAGGGAGGAGCAAGCCGCAGCGTGTCTGCGATGACGGCATTAAGCACTAAGCCTGCCTTCAAGGCTTCGTCGGCCACTTCGCCTGCCCGTGCTGAATCGAGTGCAACACCGAGGAGTAAACCGCGACCTCTCACTTCGGCCACGCCGTCCACCTTGCTCAGTTCGCTAGCGAAGATCGCACCCAAGGTCTGCGCCCGAGCGATTAGGCCATCGCGTTCGACAATGCTCAGCACTTTGTCGGCAACCGCCATGGCGAGGTGCTGGCCACCAAAGGTTGAACCGTGATCACCAGGAACCATGACTTGGGAAACTTCCTCACTTGCCCAGCAAGCGCCAACGGGCATGCCGTTACCTAAGGCCTTGGCGAAGGTCACCACATCGGGCTTAAAGGCCAAGGGGCTACCTGCATCATGGTGAAAACCGCACCAGCGGCCCGTGCGGCCAATGCCGGTCTGCACCTCATCAAGGAGCAAAAGCGCACCGACTTGCTTGGCGAGCTTCGCCACCCCTTCGAGATAAGCCTCGGGAGCCACGATCACTCCCCCTTCGCCCTGGATGGGCTCGAGGGCAATAGCGGCGACTTCGTTGTTCGCGCAGTACTGCGCCATGGCATCAAGGTCCCCATAGGGAAGGTGGGTAAAGCCAGGAAGAAGGGGCGCAAAGGGAGCCTGCTTGGCCTGTTGGCCTGTTGCCGATAGGGCCCCGTAGGTGCGTCCATGAAAAGAACCCAGAGCCGTCACGATATTTCCCGAGGGACCCTTTGCCCGCCGCACGACTTTGAGCGCAGCTTCCATGGCCTCGGCCCCTGAATTGCAGAAGAAGACTTTTCCCGAAGGACTGCCACCGTCGGCGACGGCACTGGCGAGGCCCTCTGCGACTTTTTCGGAGAATTCATTGGAAAAGAAGTTGGAGGTGTGGCTCAGTTTTGCAGCCTGGCTTGCAATCACTTCGCTGATCTCCGGGTGCGCGTGACCCAGCGAGGTCACCGCAATTCCCGACAAAAGATCGAGGTATTCACGGCCATGCTCATCAAAGAGCGACGCGCCAGAACCTTTCAAGAACTTCTTCTTTGCCGGACCGTAGGTCGACATAATAAAGCTCATGGCCGCACCATCGTTCCTACCCCAGCATCGGTGAAAAGTTCAACGAGGAGGGCATGAGGATTCCGTCCGTCAAGGACGTGTGCCCTTGCCACTCCCGCTTGAACGGCGTGAACGCAGGCTTCAAGCTTGGGGATCATGCCGCCCGAAACCGTCCCATCGGCAAAGAGACCGGGGGCTTGTTCCAGCGTAATTTGATTAATCCTGCTCGAGGGGTCCGAGGCGTCACTTCTCATGCCATCGACATCGGTAAGGAAGATCAGCTTCTCGGCACCAAGGGCCGAGATCGGAAGAGCGTCGTGTAGGGAAAGAGTGTTCAGAGCCGTGTA
>CAZTQJ010000301.1:0-1908 GCA_964615615.1 uncultured Acidimicrobiaceae bacterium | reverse complement strand
ACACGGCTCTGAACACTCTTTCCCTACACGACGCTCTTCCGATCTCAGGTTAAAAAACTTCGACCGTTGGCTCCACTGCTGGCGTGCACTGCGGTTGGCGGACCTGGCTTTCCCGCTTGGCCAAGGTAGCTGCTGCGCCAAATGCTCTTGGTAATGGGGCGCTGTTTTCCAGAGCTCACCGTTGCGGGAAGTCTCATCTGTGCCCCTAGGCCTGGAGTACAGCTCGATGAGCCAGCGCAACTTCCCACGGTACTAAGCGTTCTCACCGCGCTGGATTGCGGATGAATTTGCGCCCAGACTGCGGAATAGCCGGCTGAAGTGCAGTTTCCTGCTTCAGTGCAGGAAACACTTGAGAGGACGGTGAAATCGCTAGCCTGGTCACCGGTGTAGATGGGGTCTGCCCAGATTCCATTCGTTTGCGTCATAGTCACCGCAATGAGATCGGGCTCACGGTTGCCGTTGTCGTAGAAGAAACTCCCGTTAGGCGTCTGCGTCCAACCAACTGCTGTGCAATTTCCAGCGCTGACGCAACTGATGTCTTGAAGCCAGCCGGGTACGTTGGGAGAGTTTTGAGCGATCGGGGCACTTTGGGCATCTTGCCAGACCCCATCAATCTCACTTACCGTCATAGTTTTTTGCTTGCCATCGGCGTCGGTATAACTGCCTATCGCCGTGCAATTGCCGGTGCTAGAGCAAGAGATTCCGTGGAGGTCCTCATTCCAGGCACCTCCGAGACCCTCGAGGGTATCGAGGCTGGCATGCTCTCCGTCGCCATAATGAACAAGGACTATGGGTCCCAAGCTGCCGTTGACCATGGTGACCGTCGCGGCGTAATTCGAACGGACATAGAAGCCACCTCCTGGTTTGGGCATGGTGTCGGAAAAGCTTTGGCCTGCCAGCGTGCAGTTGCCGGGTTCTGTGCAGGCGAAATGCTTAATTCCAAAATGAGTAAAGAGGGGATCACCTGCTTCGAAGGCTGCATGTTTGACCGGCTGCCAAATTCCATCAATCTGCTCGGCGAAGATCATGCGACCGGTGTTGTCTAATAAATTCAGGTCGCCGCCGAAGGCGATGCAATTTCCTGGGCTTACACAAGAGACTTCGTTGTAAACAGATTGTGGCGGAGCTTGGTCGCTACCTTCAAGAATGGCGGGCTCAACCTTTCCCCAGACTCCATCAGTTTCAGAGATCGTCATGGCATATTGGTTGAGATTTGAGTCTGGTGGCGAAATGCCAAAACCCGCAGTGTTAAACACGCCAACGGCTGTGCAGTTGCCGTCACTTTTACATGAAATGCTGTTCAAGGTTGAATTTTCTGATGGATAGCGGTCGTCGTAAGTCAGTGGGAAGACTTCCCCCCAGAGGCCCTTGACCTGAACGCCAATAGCAGCCGTAACCCCTCCTTGTTTATTGCGGAAGGTCGAAATCGCGGCACAGTTCCCGGGACTCGAGCAAGAGACCTGATCAAAGCCCCGACCCAACGCGGGCAATCCTTCAGCACCCTTGACGAGCGGAGGCTGCGCGATGCTGGTCCATAGCCCATCGGTCTCGGTGGCAGCCACCGCCCCGAAGCCTTGCTTGCTTACCGTTTGGCCCACGGCCGTGCAGCTACCAGGAGCAGTGCAAGAGATATCCAGATACTGGTTTTTCCCACCCTTGTAGCTTGCCGGTGCGTTGCCGTTTTGCATGGCCGGGTCGACGGAAGTTTGGTAAAGGACGATTTGCGTGAGTAGTCCGTCACTTTTATCGGCCACCCAGAGGTACAACCCATCAGTGCTTTGGGATAACGCTGATGGCTGTTTTCCCGATGTGGCGCTAGAGGTGAGGGCCTGACTTGAAGGGTCAATCTGCAACAGACTTCCGTCACCCTGATTGGCCACCCACAGACTGCTGCCATCAGAACTCATC
>CAZTQJ010000300.1:0-1909 GCA_964615615.1 uncultured Acidimicrobiaceae bacterium | reverse complement strand
TGATCAATGGCTCAATGGCACGAACGCCAGATCCAGTCAAGCTACGCAGGTCGGCCAGGAAGGTTGGATAGGAAGTTGCCACCATGGAGAAGTGGGCAATCTGTCCCCCATTGCCTGCTGAGGCAGCGATAGCTGCTGCCATAGCAATGCGGTGATCCCCGAGGGAATCCAGCGAGAAAGGGGCGAAGACCTGGGAGGATCCAAGTCCGTGGACGGTGAAAGAGTCGCCTTCTACGGTGACTTCGGCGCCTAGGGCTCGAGCAAGGCCAACGCAGGCGGCAAAACGATCCGATTCCTTAATCCGCAGTTCAGCTACATCCACGAAGGTGCTAGGTCCCACTGCGGCACAGGCGGCAACCGTGAGGGCAGGCACCTCGTCCACTGAGGGAATCTCGTGCGCATGGATCACTGTTCCATGGAGCAGCGATTGCGTAACGGTCAGGTCTATGGAGCCTTCGCCAGCATCCTTGGATTGGATCTGGGCTCCCATACGATTGAGGACATCAACAAAGCCAGTGCGCTCCTTGCCGCCATAGATGGCTCTCACCGCCACTGCGCTTCCAGGGCTAATGCTGCCCGCGACCATCCAAAAAGCTGCCTGCGAGGGGTCCCCGGGTACTTCCCATGATCTTGGGTGGAGCTTCGATGGTTTCAGGCTGATCGTGAGCCCTGCCCCAAGTTCTTCGATCGTGATGTCTGCCCCAGCCTGGAGCAGCATTTCTTCACTGTGGCGTCGTGTCGCAACAGCTTCACGGATGATTGTCGTGCCCTCTGCGTTGAGACCAGCGAGCAAAACTGCGGACTTCACTTGTGCGCTGGCCATGGGTGGTGCGTAATCAATGGCCCTCAGTGATCCGCCCTTGATGGTGACGGGCGGATAGATGCCGGCCTGACGGCCACTCACAATCGCCCCCATCGAGATCAGGGGATCACCGACTCGTCCCATGGGGCGCGAACTCAAGGAATCATCGCCGGTGAGCACGCTAGTGCCCTCTAGTCCTGCACAGAGACCCATGAGCAAGCGCATTCCTGTTCCCGAGTTGCCACAATCAAGCGCTGTTTCACGAGCTTGCAAGTGGCCTCCGTCGATGGTGACCTGGCCATCGGCTGATTCGGAAATATTCGCACCGAGTGCAATCAGCGCCAGGCGAGTCGCCTCTACGTCGCTACCCGAAGAGAGTCCGCTAATAGTGGAAATTCCCTCAGTGAGCGCAGCGAGAATCAGCGCGCGATGGCTGATTGATTTATCTCCGGGAGTCCTCACTGAGCCGTTGAAGGCTCGATCACCAGAGATCGCAATCGTGTCGAGTGCTAATTCATGCTGGTGACTCAAGGTTCAATCTCCACTGAACTAAAGCGATAGCCGCGTGTGCTGAGTTCATCCCCAAGGGCTTCAAGGTCCTTGCGCTCAATAACGAGGACGAGCACGCCACCGGCTGCCTCTGCGGAGTGCGCAATTTCGATGTCGAGAATGCTGACATTGCGACTGGATGCCGCCGTGGTTATTTCGCTCAATACACCGGCGCGATCCGACACAGGGACGCGAATGGCGTTGAGGGAGCCGGCAACCTTATGAGCAACTGGTAGTGATCTTCTGGCTAACTGTGCGTCTGTGAGACGCTCAGCAATAAAGGCTCGATCGCCGGCCTGTAGTGCCCTAGCGATCGATTCGAGTCCATCTTGAAGACCCTTGATCCCTTCGAGAATGGCGCCCCGATTTTCAAGAACGAGATCAGGCCAAATACGGGGGTCGCCTGAGGCAACTCTGGTCATATCTCTAAAACCACCCGCTGCAAGTCGCAAGAGTGCCGGATCTTCAGCCGCCGCCTCGTGAGCTTGATTCATCAAGGTGACCGCGACGAGATGGGGCAGGTGCGAAACCATGGCCACCAGACGGTCATGTTCCCTT
>CAZTQJ010000299.1:0-1911 GCA_964615615.1 uncultured Acidimicrobiaceae bacterium | reverse complement strand
AGATAGCTTCAGGTGACTGGAGTTCAGACGTGTGCTCTTCCGATCTTTTTGCGCGGTCGTGCCATTTCTCACTCCTTTAATACAACGATCCAAGTTGGAATCCCACTCAACAAGGTACTTGCTGGTGGAACGGTTCCCGCACTCCTGCCGGCGGGCTTCGGCGTAATCCATGTCACTCAACATCGCCCAGGCGACGCAAATGGCACCCAGGTAGATGATTGTCTGGAATCTGTTAATTGGCTTCATGTTAAACAACCCATTCCAAGTTCGTTACCAACGAGTAACCTTTGCCAAGGGCGCAGCGCTGGCACATGGGGATTTTAACGGAACGGATTGCTGTGCGGTTGGGAAGGTCAGCTACTGCGGCCTCCTGCCGGGTCCAGCGATTTGCGTGCTGGCTATGCCGATGCCGCTGTTCCAGCATCAGGGATTCGTAAACTGTCGAGTGGTACCCGCACTGGCAAACATAGCGCTTAAAGACTGCGCAGTTCGCGACGGGCAGCCACTCCTTGGCCAGCTCCCATTTCCTAATCCGCTCCTGGTCCTCAGCCGATAGGCCGAATCCGCCCTTGGCCTTAGCCCGGGCCTGCTTAACTGCCTCGGCGATCTTGCGATCCGCCATTGCCTCGCCCAAGAGGGCTTCGAGTTCGTCAAGATCGTCGTCTGCGTCGGGGGCTTCGGCGTCGGGTACTGGCCGGGGATTGATAAGTGAGTCGAGTTCGGAAAAGTCCTCATCGCTGTCTGCGAGGTCGTCGATGGTGTCAATTGACTGGGTCATGGTAGTCTCCGGTTACTTGCGAACGTGCAAGCCAAAGGACACTCGAGGGGAATGTCCAGTGGTTTGCAGTTAGCTGACCCGATATGCGCTGTGCGTGACGCGCTTGACGCTGGCGAAACGACTGCGCTTGGCTGGGTCCATAACTACGGGGAAGGATTCGCCGACTGACATATCGGAGCCTGTGAAGTGACCACGGCTGCCTGCAAAGATGCTCGGGTCTGCGAAGACCACGGCAGTCGGGGTTGTGTTGAGTGCGTCTTGCAAAGCCGCTTTGGACTTGCCGAATACTGGGTTTACTACTTGGATTGTCATGGGATTAGTCTCCGGTTAAGTGATCTGGGCAAAATGCCATTTCACCCATGAATTATAATGTGGTAATCCGTGGGTGTCAACCAAGATCAGATCCCCTCGCCCCAAGTACTAACGCCATTGCAGTCGGAGACTAATCCCCTGCAATGGCGTGTTGTATCCAGGACTACCTCCTGGCTGGGTGTGCTAGGGTATAACTCCTAGCAGACTACCTTATTCCAATTCCCCAAGCAACGCTTCCGTGTCCACGTTGCTCTTCTTGCTGGCCTTTTCCGACTCGATGCGGTCCACAATCGGTTTAACCTTGCCAGAATTGCGCAGGGCAACCTTTTCCGCCTGCGTTTTTCCTGCCAAGAACGTCTTGATCTGCTCGCGGGTCTTGCCAGTCAACTCGCAAAGCGCACGAGCCAGGACCGAGGTCCCTGCCATACCATTCGCCTCACGCTTGATCCCCCACTCGCCATTGTACAGGCGGTCGATCAGCTCATCCGCTGCCATGACGCAGTCATCAATATCATCCAGTCCGGCAATCTCATCGCCCAGTTTCTGTTCCGCGCCGTGTGCCGCGAACTTCGCAAGCATCGCGCCGGGAACGGTAAAGGTGCGGGTTTGACCATTGCGGAAATCCATGCGGACTGCTACCGAACCTTCGGGCGAGATCGTCGAGGCCTTGAGCAATTTGCGCTTGCCTGCAAACTCCACAATACGACCATCTTCCAGGGTAACTGTCTCAATCGCTGTTTCAACTTTCGCCATTTCTATCTCCAAGTGTTGTGGAGATCGGAAGAGCGTCGTGTAGGGAAAGAGTGTTCAGAGCCGTGTAG
>CAZTQJ010000298.1:0-1922 GCA_964615615.1 uncultured Acidimicrobiaceae bacterium | reverse complement strand
CCAAACCCAGGCAGTCATTTGCTCAGCCTGGCCGTGGCTTGATGCCCCACGCGTGAGCACGGAGCTAAATAGCACTATGGCAAACATCGTGCCTATGGCTCCGAGATAACTCACCGTTGCTTGCCTGACGCCAGTTTCACTCGTGGCCAACTGCGTGCACTCGCGAATAATGCGCAGCCGCCTCGCTCCGCGGCCCTCTCCCTCGGAGTAGCGATCGAGCGGCATCGTGATCCAGTCAGGTGTACCGAGACGCGCCATGCTCACACTCCTCTCAAGGGCTCAAGGTTCCAGCCAAGATGATCGACCGGTCCGTGCCCAGAACCTATGTTCCAGGATTGAGCGCCAATGAGCGCCTGATGCAAGTATGCCTTGGCCTCACTGGCCGCTCGTTGCAGTTCGTATCCACGTGCCAAGAATGCGGTTATTGCTGCGGCAAGCGTGCATCCCGTGCCGTGGTCGTTATCGCTCACTATCCGGGGAGCTTCAAGCCAGTGGGCTCCCTCATGGCTAACAAAGAGGTCTCTGGCCATTTCGGGGTCATCGTCATGACCGCCCTTTAAGAGGACAGCCTTACAACCAAGATCAAGGAGACGCTGAGCAGCATCGAGGGACTTGGCCCCTTTCACCTCATCAAGATTTCTTCCGAGCAAGGCGGCGGCCTCGTGGAGGTTGGGGGTGATCAGGCTTGCGAGGGGAATGAGTTGCGAGCGGTAGTGGGCGATGGCATCGTTTTCGAGCAATTGAGCACCAGAGGTGGCCACGATGACGGGATCTACGACCAAGGGGCCTAGGTCACCGCGCGAGAGCCGCTCGGCAAGCGCTTCAACGATTGCCGGGGTGGCCAGCATTCCGGTTTTCGTGGCCTTTGGCTGCAGGTCACTGGCCACGGCATCAATCTGGGCGATCACCATGCTGGGGGAGAGGATCTCAAGCTTGTCCACCCCGAGGGTGTTTTGCGCGGTAACCGCGGTGATTGCCACACAGCCATGAACGCCCAGTGCAGCAAAACTTCGCAGGTCAGCTTGTATGCCTGCACAGCCTCCAGAGTCCGAGCCCGCAATCGTCAGGGCAATGGGAGGTTCCACAAGCCGAGGATACCGGAGGAGTCTGTTGGAGTGAGGCAGGGCTGAGGACTAGGTTGGGATGGTGATGGCTCCGCTTGAGATAGCTGGCGTTGTGCTGAATTCCCGTGTGCTCCTGGGTTCGGGAGGCATGGGCAGCCTTCAGCTCTTTGAAGAAGTGCTCGCCGCTTCGGGCTCTGAAGTCGTCACGGTCGCCTTGAGAAGGGTCGCACCGGGCGAAGGGGCGGGGCTCTACGAACTCCTCAAACGCCAAGGCTGCCATCTCCTGCCGAATACCGCCGGTTGTTATCTCGCCTCTGAGGCCATAGCGCTTGCGGAGATGGCTCGCGAAGCCTTCGAAACGGACTGGCTCAAACTCGAGGTCGTGATTGATGAGCACAGCCTCCTTCCTGATCCTCTCGAAACCGCGAAGGCTGCCGAGGAGCTCGTGGCGAAGGGCTTCAAAGTCTTTGCCTATTGCTCTGATGATTTGGGTCTCGCCAAACGGCTCGAAAGCATTGGCTGTGCTGCGGTCATGCCGCTTGGCGCGCCTATTGGATCAGGACTTGGCATTCGTAATCCCCATGCCATTGCCATGATCACCGAGGCCCTCAGGGTGCCGGTGATTCTCGATGCCGGCATCGGAACGGCCTCGGATGCCGCTTTGGCTATGGAGTTGGGCTGTGATGCGGTCTTGGTAGCGAGCGCCGTCAATAAGGCCCTCAATCCCGTATCCATGGCTAAATCCATTGCTCTTGGCGTAGAAGCTGGGGCAATGGCGGCTCAGGCTGGTCGTATTTCACCTCGATGGGGAGCAGTGGCTTCCAGCGTTATGGCCGGAAAACCTGCACTCTTGGATCC
>CAZTQJ010000297.1:0-1924 GCA_964615615.1 uncultured Acidimicrobiaceae bacterium | reverse complement strand
AGATAGCTTCAGGTGACTGGAGTTCAGACGTGTGCTCTTCCGATCTCGACACTGGATTCATGCTGCGCTCAGTATCCTTGGATGCAGTGCGGTCAGCCTTGGTCTGGCCATTGTGCTCGTGCTCGCGGTCCTGCCTGGCACGAATCCTGAATTGGCCTTTGCCAGTGGAATAACCGAGGCCGGTCGATACGGCTCGCTAGCCCCCATAAATCTCACGACAACCTCGGGCAAAGCCTTTTCCTTGAGCGACCTCAGGGGGAAAGTTGTGGTCTTGATTTTTGTGGATCCGGTCTGCACCTCAGATTGTCCTTTACTCGCCCAAGAAGTGAAGGCTGCGCTCAAGAGTGTGGGGAAACGACGCTCGGTGGTGGCCGTGGCGGTGAATCTGAATCCCGCCTATCGAGGTGCGGAGGCGATGGCCGCTTTCGGCCGACAAGAAAGCTTGAGAGCACCAAACTGGCAGTTGCTGAGTGGCAGCAGTCGAGAGATCGAGGACGTGAGTAGTTCTCTCAGGGTTCTGGCTCAGCCGCTGAACAATGGGGGAATGCTGGCGCACAGTGATGTGATTTATGTTCTCGACCCTCGGGGCAGAATCTCTATCGCATGGGATGCCACGCCTTCAGATGATGCGAGAACTCGCGGATCCTTGGTCTCCGCTTTAAGCACGGAAATCCTAAAAAGCGGTGAACGGCCTTGAGACTGCGTAGCGTCTTCCTACTGGCGAGCTTCGTGCTCCTGCCCCTTGGAGCCTCTGTCGCCGGAGCTTCGACAACGACGGGGGCACGTTCATCCGGCCAAGAATCGACTGTCGTATTGCCCATGGGCCGCAGCGCTGACCCCAGCAATAGATTTTTCCAACTTTTTCGCTATGACCTTGGACACTGGAAGCTTTCGACCCCCTTGGGCATTGCGACCAATGGAGGCTTGGTGGTAAACAACGGCGACGAGTCCTTGCTTGCCGTCCGGCCCTACTACCTCTTTCGCAATACGGCCATTACCGACATGAAGGCCAATGCTGGCACCGTGATCTCCATGGCCATTGCGAATGGCCCAAATACTTTGGCAACGACGGCGAATCTTCGCGTAGCGATAAGCAGCGCAGGAGATCTTTGGGCTGAGTCGCCAAAGACCGGCTCTCGCCGATGGCATCGCCTGCTGTCTTGGAAGCAGTTGGCTAAGCAAGGACAAAGGGCTGCATGTGTGGAGGAGCGGCCAAGCGCGCTTTTGCTGAAGGGTGGCAAGGCGGTGCTGATGAGCGGTTGCGCTAATCGCAGCGGTGTCTTGCTGAGCATCATTGATTCCCTCCATGCGTCAGTGATCCAGACGAGTTTCCTCGAGGGGGGCTGTAGGCATGCCTGGGTGCAACGAGCCCAAGCTTCAGAACAGGCCCAGAGCCTCTGGCGCAGCCTCTTGGTTTCTTGTCGCGATGGAGCACTTGAAAGCTTTTGGCCAGGCCTTCACAAGCCAAAGGTCGTGACGACTCGAGCAGGGCATGTGCAATCGACTTCGATCTCCGTGATTGGCACGCAGCTGCAGTGGGTAGTTGTCTCGGAGTCTCGTCACACACAACTGCTCAGCAGCATTAACGAAGGTGCGAACAGCTGGTCGTCTTCGGTGAAGCTGCCTCGGGGGACAAAGGTGGTGGCAAGCGCTGGACAGCATTCTTGGGCCTTCGTTCCGCAAGGGGGCGCGCTGGCAATCTGGAGTAGTTCCGTGCCACCTCGAAATTGGAAGCTAAGCCAGCACTTTGCCTTCAAACTTCCCTACGGAAGCAATAGCTAACTATGGATCACGGTGCGACATGGCCAGGTTTGGTGGCTCTTGGCGTCAGTCTGGCAATCTGCAGCCTCGGAGTTTCTGGCTACTTGCGTCTGATTAGATCGGAAGAGCGTCGTGTAGGGAAAGAGTGTTCAGAGCCGTGTAG
>CAZTQJ010000296.1:0-1938 GCA_964615615.1 uncultured Acidimicrobiaceae bacterium | reverse complement strand
TGGCTCAAGCAGCGAAGGACACATTCGGCCGCATTGACATCTTGGTGAACAACGTCGGTGGCACCATGCCCCGCCCTTTGCTCGATACCAGCCCCCGTTTCCTTGAAGAGGCCTTCCACTTCAATGTCTCCACCGCTCATGCCCTGATTCGGGCTTCGGCGCCCACCATGCTCGAGACTGGTGGCGGGTCCGTAGTGAATATCTCGTCGGTGATCGGACGCGTTTCGGGTCGTGGCTATGTCGGTTACGGCACCGCCAAGGCAGCCCTTACGCACTACACCCGCTTGGCCTCCAAGGATCTCGCGCCACGAATTCGCGTAAACGCCATCGGTGTGGGTGCTACCGCAACCTCAGCCCTGGACATTGTGCTCCAGACCGATTCGCTGCGCATCGCCATGGAAGAAGTCACGCCACTCAAGCGCCTGGGCTCCATCGATGACATCGCCACCGCCGTGGCCTATCTCGCGACCCCAGCTGGTGGCTACATCACCGGCAAGGTGCTCGAAGTCGACGGAGGCATAGACGTGCCGAACCTGGACTTCGGTATTCCCGACCTGTAAATCGCAATCATCCCATCAGCAAATATTCCCTATGAACCCAAACTATTACTAAAGGAGCAGTAAGAACTATGGCCTTTCGCGTCGTTGAGTGGAGCACAGGAAATGTTGGACGGCACGCCATTGCTGGCATCGACTCCAACCCCGCTTTGGAGCTTGTTGGTGTTTACGTCTCCAACCCCGACAAGGTCGGCAAAGATGCCGGAGAACTCGCCGGCCTCGACCGTAAACTCGGCGTTGCTGCAAGCAACGATGTTGAAGCCCTGCTGGCGCTTAAGCCTGACTGCATCGTGCACACGGCCTGGGCTGACGACAGGCTTATGGAATGCCTCGCAGACCTTTCAAATTTCCTCCGCCATGGCATCAACGTGGTCTCTTCGGGACCTGTCTTCTTGCAGTATCCCTATGGCGTCGCCGATGGTCTCGCCAAGGGCGTAATTGCTGCCGCCAAGGAAGGTGGAGCCTCCCTCTTTGTAAACGGCGTCGACCCCGGCTTTGGCAATGACGCGCTTCCCCTCGTCATTACCGGCATTTCTGAATGGATCGAAGAAGTTCGCGTCATGGAAATCCTCAACTACGCCACCTACAACCAGGCAACCGTCCTCTTCGACATCATGGGTTTCGCTAAGCCCATGGATGAAGTTCCTTTCCTCCTCCAGCCCGGTGTTCCCACGCTGGCCTGGGGTTCAGTCGTTGCGCAGTTGGTTGCAGGCCTTGGCCTCGAGCTCGATCACATTGAAGAGTGGTATGAGCGCGTTGCCGCTCCTCATGACATCACCGTGGATGCTGGGCTCGTTCCCAAGGGCACGGTGGCTGGACTGCACTTTGAACTCCGTGCCCACGTCAAGGGTGGACAGGTTCCCGTTGTCCTCGAGCATGTGACCAGGCTTGATGATGCCCTCGCTCCTGAGTGGCCACAGCCAGCAGGACATGGCTGCTACCGCGTAAAGGTAACTGGTGAGCCCATTTACACCGTTGACCTGCAACTGCTTGGCACCGACGGAGACCACAACACCGCAGGCCTCAAGGCAACGGCAATGCGTCTCGTCAATGCCGTGCCCGCAATCGTGGCTGCCGACGCTGGCTTGGTAACTGCCCTCGATCTCCCGATGATTACCGGTAAGGGTCTGGTTCGTTAGGACAACTGCGCAAGCCAGCATTCATGCCGGCTTGCCCCGACGGCAAATACCCTGGGGACTACTCCGCCCATCCAAGTTCCGTTTCAGCCGAGAGCAGCTTTGTGCGCAGGACACGTAAGAGTTCGAAGCCATCAAGAAACTCTTGCTCGCTCAGACCGCGGACTTCAGAAAAAACGGCGAAGCCCTCAAGTAAGAATGTCGCCGTATGGAGCCAGGCCCGAGCCGTCCGATCACAGATCGGA
>CAZTQJ010000295.1:0-1959 GCA_964615615.1 uncultured Acidimicrobiaceae bacterium | reverse complement strand
GGCACGCAGACCACGAGCACCGGTGTTGCGCATGAGGGCCTGGTCAGCAATGGCCTCCAAGGCATCGGTGGTGAATTCAAGCTCAACGCCGTCCATGGAGAAGATGCGCTGGTACTGCTTCACCAGGGAGTTCTTGGGCTCGGTGAGGATATCCATGAGCGCCGAACGGTCGAGCTGACTCACCGAACTCACTACCGGCAGGCGGCCAATGAATTCAGGGATAAGGCCGAACTTGATGAGGTCTTCGGGCAGCACCTTGGCGAGCAGGTCGAGCTCGTTGGCGCCGACCTTGGTCACTTCAGCTTTGAAGCCCATGCCGCGCTTGCCGATGCGCGCCTGGATGACTTCGTCAAGACCGGCAAAGGCGCCACCGCAGATGAAGAGCACATTGGTGGTGTCGATCTGAATGAACTCTTGGTGAGGATGCTTGCGACCACCCTGAGGAGGAACGGAAGCCACCGAGCCTTCGAGGATCTTCAGCAGGGCTTGCTGCACACCTTCGCCAGAAACATCACGGGTGATGCTGGGGTTCTCTGACTTGCGAGAGACCTTGTCGATTTCATCGATGTAGATGATGCCCATTTCGGCACGCTTCACATCAAAGTCTGCGGCTTGCAGCAGCTTGAGCAAGATGTTCTCGACGTCTTCGCCAACGTAGCCAGCCTCGGTCAATGCGGTGGCATCAGCAATGGCGAAGGGGACATTCAACATGCGCGCCAAGGTTTGGGCCAAGAGCGTCTTGCCACAGCCCGTGGGACCGAGCATCAAGATGTTGGACTTTGCCAGTTCTGCAGAACCTTCGGGCCCAGGTCCCGCCTGCACGCGCTTGTAGTGGTTGTAGACAGCCACGGAGAGAATTTTCTTGGCTCGATCTTGGCCAACGACATAGTCGTTTAAGAATTCAAAGATCTCGCGAGGCTTGGGCAGTTCTTCGAGTGTTGCCTCGGGAGCTTCGGCGAGTTCTTCGGCGATGATGTCATTACACAGATCAATGCACTCATCGCAGATGTAGACGGCGGGGCCGGCAATGAGTTTGCGAACCTGCTTTTGCGTCTTCGAGCAGAAACTGCACTTGACGAGTTCTCCGCCTTCACCGAACTTCGCCATGTGTTGCTCCTTATCCTTTACTTAAGCGACGCCAATCGCTTCAACCGGAGGAATGTCACGAACCGTAATCACTTCATCGATTACACCGTAAGCAACCGCCTCTTCAGCAGTCATGATGTAGTCACGGTCGGTATCGGCCGCAACCCTCTCTCCATTCTGCCCTGTATCGGCCGCCAACATGTGGTTTAAGAGGTCTCGCATGCGCAAAATCTCTTTGGCCTGAATTTCAATGTCACTTGCCTGGCCCCCAACACCGCCGTAGGGCTGGTGAATCAGGATTCTGGCGTGGGGCAGGGCGTAGCGCTTGCCCTTAGCTCCAGCAGCCAGCAATACGGCTGCGGCAGACGCTGCCTGGCCAAAGCAGAAGGTCGAAACATCAGGCTTGATGTACTTCATCGTGTCGTAGATGGCGAACAAACCCGTGATGTCGCCACCGGGAGAGTTGATGTAGAGGTGAATGTCCTTGTCGGCATCCTCTGACTCAAGAAAGAGCATCTGCGCGCAGATCAGGTTTGCCACCGTGTCATCCACGGGCGTGCCAAGGAAGATGATGCGCTCGCGCAGGAGGCGCGAGTAGAGGTCATAGGCGCGCTCTCCTCTGTTGGTGGATTCCACCACCGTGGGAACGAGATAATTACTCGGGGCTATGTGACGGTCCTGCATGCTCATGCTTCCTCCTCTGCCTCATTGACTTTCAAGGCTGCGCGATCAATAGCAATACCCTCGGGGTCACGAAGGCTGACGTTTTCGAGCAGCCATTCGAGCGCCCTGGTCTTGGCGAGCTCGGCCTTAAAGGCGCCGAGATCGGAAGAGCGTCGTGTAGGGAAAGAGTGTTCAGAGCCGTGGATATAT
>CAZTQJ010000294.1:0-1965 GCA_964615615.1 uncultured Acidimicrobiaceae bacterium | reverse complement strand
ACGAGTTAGCTTCAGGTGACTGGAGTTCAGACGTGTGCTCTTCCGATCTCCGATGACGGTGGCCCGAACTTCCCAGCGATCACAGAGGGCTTTGACCGCAGGCCAGTCCTCGGGAGTCACAATGGCGTACATACGCTCTTGACTCTCTGAGGTCATGACTTCCCAGGCTTCCATCCCCTCCTCGCGACGAGGGATGGCATTGACATCAACGTCCATGCCTACACGGCCGCGTGCTGCAGTCTCCGACGTGGCGCAGCAAAGACCTGCACCACCGAGGTCTTGGATGCCCACGACCAACTTGGCATCGAGCAGCGCTAGGCAGGCCTCAATGAGTCGCTTCTCTTCAAAGGGGTCGCCGACTTGAACGCTCGGGCGCTTGGCTTCATCTATGCCCTCTGCGCCATCGGCGCCAGAGAATCCGGCCGAGGCCAGTACCGATACGCCACCAATGCCATCTCGACCAGTGGTGGAACCCAGGAGGACACCGAGGTTCCCCGTTCCTGAAGCCTGACCAAGCACTAAGCGTTCTTCAGGCAGTGCCCCAAGGCAGAGCACATTGACCAAGGGGTTCTGGGCGTAGCAGGGATCAAAAGTGAGCTCTCCACCAATCGTGGGTACGCCCACTGAGTTCCCGTAACCAGAGATCCCGGACACGATCCCATCAAAGAGCCAACGCTGACGCGCATCGACCATCTCTCCAAAAAAGAGTGGGTCCATGACGGCCAGAGGACGCGCACCCATGGTGAAGATGTCACGGAGAATTCCACCAACTCCGGTAGCTGCACCTTGGTATGGCTCGATGGCGCTGGGGTGGTTGTGGCTCTCAATGCGAATCGCAACCGCGATGCCGTCTCCCGCTGCCACTACACCTGCGTTCTCGCCAGGTCCGACAAGCACTTCTGGACCCTCTGTGGGCAGGCGCTTTAAATGAACGCGCGAAGACTTATAAGAACAGTGTTCACTCCACATCACCGAGTACATCGCTAACTCAAGATGATTGGGCTCGCGAGACAAGACCTCAATGATGAGTTCGAGTTCGTCGTCGGTTAAGCCAAGGGCACGGTGGATCGGCTCGACGGGGTCGTTCACCCCATTGACCCTACCGTGTGGAGTCACTGTTGCTGGCTAAGGCTTCACGATTTCGCCACGCAAAGCCACCCACCAAGATGCTCAGGCTGATGGTGAGGATATTGATAGCCAGTTCGGTGAGGCCGTTGGCGCCCTTGGTCCAAATCCCCTGTTCGAGGTCGTAGAGCACGTCCATGCAAAAAAGATAAACGCCTGCTCCGGCGGCCAAGAAAAGCCAGGTGCTCGTTGAAGGCCAACGGCGAAGAAGACCGAGTCCCGACAGGATGAGCAGCAGAGCCAGCCATCCATCAGCCACCGGGAAGGCATTTTCGAAGGCCACATAAGCCTCAGTATGGTCAGCGGCCACCAGCGAGCGATGGCCATACCAGGCCAGCCAAAAGGCCAAGATAAGGCCGGCAACACCGAAGAGCAGGATCGCCAGACGGCGACGCGTCCTGGGGCTCACTTCGGGGTTCACAGAAAAAGTCTATCCCTTACCCAGTTGCGACCACGAAGAGCAAATACAGATAATAATTTAGTGCTTTATGAATTGAAGATATTCCTTCCCGCCCAAATAATGAAGGCTATGAGTCATAAAAATAAGATTCTGCGAAGGTCCATGCCAAGTCACCAGCAATATTCGTATCTATTTTTGATGACTTATTCGTGATTTAAACAACTATGATGAGTTCATTAACCACAAAGAGCGATAAGCGGGAGTTCGAACGATGAGTGCGAAGCCAGTAACGAGAAAGTCAACCAAAGGGGCTATGTCCAAGACCCATAAGGATGCCTTGGCTCAGGGCCGCCGTGAGGGCCATGTCGTGCGTCGCTACCTCGAAGCCTTGGCTGAGCACAAGCCCAAGCGCGGCCGTCGTCGCACCACGGATTCGATTG
>CAZTQJ010000293.1:0-1966 GCA_964615615.1 uncultured Acidimicrobiaceae bacterium | reverse complement strand
AACTGATTTGTAATCAGTAGGTCGTGGGTTCGATTCCCACCGCCGGCTCTCAGAGCCTGAGGCCAAAATGGCAACAATCCGCTCATCAATCTCCCGCGCAGCTGAGGGCGACGGCGGGTCAATCCGAGTCCATCGGGATCTCTCGGCGCCAAAGGGAAACTCAATACCTAGCGCAAAGCCTCTGGGTTGACTCGGATCATGGAGGTGAGGCCACTAAGTTTCGATCGTGGCAATCCAACCCCTCCAGCGCAGCGCCAAGGTCCTGAAAGAATTTAGAAGTTTCGCGTTGCGGGGCAACGTCATCGACCTTGCTGTAGCGGTGGTCATCGGTGGGGCTTTCAATGTCATGATCAGTTCTGTCGTCAAGGACATGATCACACCCATTGTCGGCGCAATCTTTGGCCAACAAGACTTCTCGTCCTTGACCTTTCAGATCAACGGATCAACCTTCGCTTATGGCAACTTCATCAATTCCTTAATTTCATTCATCGTGGTCGTCACGGCGGTCTTCTTCATGGTCGTCAAACCACTATCCGTGCTGCTCGTCAGACTTGGGCTGAGCGACGCGGAGCCCAAGCAGCTTGCTCCCTGCCCCCGCTGCCTCACCGAGATCCCCGTGGCAGCGCTTCGCTGTGGTCACTGCACCAGCGAATTGACTGCAGATTGGGCGCCACAAGCCCCGAGCGAGGGATAGCGGAGGCTTAGCCAGCAACTAAGCGCTGGCGGGCCACCTCGTAGAGGGCAATACCAGCCGCAACTCCAGCGTTCAGCGACTCAACCTTGCCCAGTTGAGGCAGGGAAACGCTCGCTGTGCAGCGTCGCTGCACGAGGGGGGGCAAACCTTTTTCTTCGCCACCAACCACTATCGCAACCGGACCATGGCCTAAGGGCAGGTCATAGAGGGATTGCTTGGCCTCCCCGGCAAGACCAATGGTGGTCACGCCCATCTTGGATAGCTGCTCAATAGCTGCAGGAATGCCGCCAACTTCGGTGAAGCGCAGGTGCTCCACGGCTCCGGCAGCAACCTTGCAAACGGTGGGACTCAGGTGAGCGGCCCTATGGCGCGCAAGAATTACGCCCGTCACCCCAGCACCCTCTGCACTACGCAGCATGGAACCAAGGTTTCGAGGGTCCGTGACTCCCGCAGGAATCAAGAGAAAGGGTGTGCGCTTGCCCTTCAGCAGTTGCTCGAGGTCCACTGGCGTCACGGCCTTGGCAAAGGCAACAACACCCTGATGCGACTCTGTAGTTGCCGTTGACTCGAGCCGACCCTTGCCTACGAGCTCGATGGGCACATTGCGCTTGGCGCAGAGCCGCTCGATTTCATCAAGCTGAGGTGAGGATTCAAGTTCGAGACCCATCACCACATTGCGCACTTGACGCTGACCGCGAAGCAGCTCAATCACTGCACGGCGGCCTTCAACCACATCTCCCCCCAAACCGCTACCGACACGACGAACGCGTGGTGGTGGTCCTTGACGGGCTGGCGAACGCTGTGCTCCTCGGCCTCCTGGCCCACCTCTGCCCCGTGAGGGCTGTCCTGGTCGGCTCACGATGAGCTCCTCTCCATCAGTAGTACTACTGCCATTGCGGCAATTCCTTCACCTGCCCCTATGGGTCCGAGACCCTCAGCAGTGCTTGCCTTGACCGATATGGGGCAGGCGGTGATCGCGCTCAAGGTGGCCACCATCGCCTCACGATGAGGGGCAATCTTCGGCTGCTCAGCAATCACGGTGAGATCGCCATTCACTGGCTCAAAACCGGCCTCAGCCACAAGGACCAGGACCTGCCTCAAGAGATCAAGCGAATCTGCTCCAGCAAAACTCGGATCCTGGTCGGGAAAGAAACTTCCGAGGTCTCCGAGTCCAGCAGCACCCAGCAAGGCATCGCAGAGGGCATGGGTGGCAGCGTCGGCGTCGGAATGTCCTGCGAGTCCAGGTGAGCCAGGAATGTGCACCCCAGCGAG
>CAZTQJ010000292.1:0-1967 GCA_964615615.1 uncultured Acidimicrobiaceae bacterium | reverse complement strand
TGCGATAGCTGTGGCGGGCGCGGTCAGGTAACCACGAAGCCTTGTTCTAGTTGTAAAGGTTCAGGGCGAGTGGCCTCCAGCCGTCAGGTGAAGGTGGCTATTCCCTCTGGCGTCGAGGGCGGAAAGCGGATCCGTGTTCCCGGGCGAGGCGAACCAGGAAGCGGCGGCGGACCAGCTGGCGACCTCTTTGTAGTCGTGCATGTGCGAACTGACGCTCGATTTGGTCGCAAGGGTCGTCACCTCACAGTCAATCTCCCTATTAGCTTCCCCGAAGCCGTATTGGGCACCACGGTGAAGGTTCCCACCCTTGATGGCTCAGTAACCCTGAAGATTCCTGCGGGTTCTTCGCCCGGTAAACAGCTGCGCGTAGCCGGTCGTGGTGTCCCAGCTTCTAAAGCGCACCCCCAAGCTGGAGACCTTCTCGTCAAGCTCGAACTTGAGATCCCCACTGAGACCAGTGAAGAGTTCCTCGCGGCCGTCAAGGCACTTGCTGCAGTGAGTCCTGAAGCGCAACGTGATCATCTTGAGGAGGCCTAATGCCTGAAGCGCCTAGACAAGCAAGCGTTGAGTTCACCCAAGCGGTGTATGTCATATCGGTTGCGGCAGAAATCGCTGGTGTCCATCCGCAGACCCTGCGCATCTATGAACGCCGGGGTCTTCTTGAGCCAACACGCACCAGCGGCGGTAGCCGCCGTTTTTCGGATTTCGATTTGGCAAAACTTCGTCGGATCCAAGAACTCACTGAAGCGGGTTGCAATATCGAAGGGGTCAAGCGCATTCTTGAACTTGAGGCTGAAGTCGCTGCACTTCGTAATGCCATCGATCAGGTGCAGGCCGATGCTCGCTCCGAGCTTGAACTCGCCAAGCGCTCCCTTCGGCGAGAGGTCGTCCCCTTTCAACCCGAGGGCTGGATAGCCATCCATCACACTCGGAGAGATAGCTAGGAGCCATAGCCATGCCACTCGACCCACAGCGTTGGACGATTAAGACTCGAGAGGCCTATCAAGCCGCCCTGGCCCAAGCGACTGCAGCGGGTCACGCGGAGATTGCCCCCGCCCATCTGGTTGCAGCGATTCTTGCGGATCCGGAATCCATTTCTGGCCCGCTCTTAACTAAGGCCGGGCAAGACCCCATTGCTGCCGCCCAGCGTGTCGGTGAGACGCTCGCCAAAATTCCGAGGGCTTTGGGTGGTTCACCACCGACCTTGGGTCGCGCAGCCACTGAGGGCCTGGAGGTAGCCGACAGGCTTCGCGAGGAAATGGGGGATGACTACCTCTCGGTTGATCACCTGCTCCTGGCCTTCGCCTCCTTGATGGAGATTGACCAAGATCGCTTACTGAAGGCCTTGCGCGAAATTCGCGGGAGCCATCGCATCACCAGTGAGAACCCTGAAGAGAAATTTCAGGCCCTTGAACGCTATGGCCGTGATCTGACTGACCTAGCGCGTCAAGGAAAGCTCGATCCTGTCATCGGCCGTGATGAGGAAATTCGTCGGGTGGTTCAGGTGCTTTCGCGCCGAACGAAAAATAATCCCGTCTTAATTGGTGAACCTGGGGTGGGAAAGACGGCCATCGTCGAGGGACTCGCACTAAGAGTTCTCGAAGGTGATGTTCCTGAGTCACTCAAGAACCGACGCGTAATTTCTCTTGATCTCGGATCCATGGTGGCCGGCGCGAAATACCGTGGTGAGTTTGAAGAGCGCCTCAAGGCTGTCCTCAAGGAGATTACGGACGCTCAGGGTGAAGTCATTACCTTCATTGATGAGCTGCACACCATTGTGGGTGCAGGTGCGGCAGAAGGAGCCATGGACGCGGGCAACATGATCAAGCCCCTCCTGGCTCGGGGAGAACTGCGCCTCATTGGTGCGACCACACTTGATGAGTATCGCAAGTACATCGAGAAGGATGCCGCCCTCGAGCGTCGTTTTCAACAGGTTTTTGTAGCCCCTCCCTCAGTGCCTGACACCA
>CAZTQJ010000291.1:0-1974 GCA_964615615.1 uncultured Acidimicrobiaceae bacterium | reverse complement strand
TGAAGTATGCGCCTGACCGGACCCGGACTATCTCGGGAATCAAGCGCGTCTCAAAGCCTGGCCTGCGTATCTATGCACAGGCTGACCAGATCCCCCGTGTTCTTGGCGGGATTGGCGTAGCCGTGGTCTCAACCTCTAAGGGATTGATGACTGACCGTGAAGCCCGACGTAATCACTTGGGCGGGGAGGTGCTCTGCTATGTGTGGTAGCCGCCTGAGCATGAAGAGGGGTGAGCGCTGATGTCTCGCGTAGGACGTTCTCCAATCACCGTTCCTTCTGGCGTTGAAGTGAAGCTCAACGGTTCAACCGTGACCGTAAAGGGAAGTCAAGGCGAATTGAGCCATTAACTGCCCGAGCCCATCACCCTTCGTCAAGAAGAAAATGAAATCGTCGTCGAGCGACCAAACGACGAGCGCCAGTCCCGTGCCCTGCACGGCCTCACGCGTTCGTTGATCTGGAACATGGTCGTCGGTGTCTCTGAAGGCTTCGTCAAGGAGCTCGACATCGTTGGTGTTGGTTACCGCGCCCAGGCCAAGGGCCCAGCGGCCATTGAGCTCGCGCTCGGTTTCTCTCACCCGGTCAGTGTTACTGCGCCTGATGGAATCACCTTTGAGGTTCCTCAGCCCACGCGCATTATTGTTAAGGGCATCGACAAGGCCAAGGTTGGCCAGGTCGCTGCTGACATTCGCAAGCTTCGCAAGCCCGAGCCCTATAAGGGCAAGGGTGTGCGTTACCTCAACGAGCGCGTCATGCGCAAGGCCGGAAAGGCAGCCAAGTGACGACAGACGCAAAGCGTTCCCTCCGTATCCGCCGCCATCGCCGGGTGCGCAACAAGGTGGAAGGTACGGCCACGCGTCCTCGCGTCGCCGTCTCTCGCACCAACAAGCACATCACTGCGCAGATCATCGACGACATCGCGGGCCGCACGATCACGGCCGCTTCGACGGTCGAGGCCGACCTGCGCAAGAGCTCAGGTGGCAACATCGCAGCAGCCAAGGCTGTCGGCGAGTTGCTCGCTCGTCGGGCCAAGGATGCAGGCATCAACACGGTGGTCTTTGACCGCGGTGGATTTCAGTACCACGGCCGGGTGGCCGCGCTCGCGGACGCACTCCGCGCGGGTGGATTGGAGTTCTAATGAACAACGCCAATGACATGCAACAGTATGAAGAGCGGACGATCAAGGTCAACCGCGTTTCCAAGGTCGTAAAGGGTGGACGTAGGTTCTCCTTCACTGCCCTTATGGTGGTCGGCGACACCAATGGCCGCGTTGGTCTTGGTTACGGCAAGGCTAAAGAAGCTGGTCTCGCAGTCCAAAAGGGAATCGAAGAGGCTCGCAAGAACATGTTCGATGTTCCCTTGGCCGGCAGCACGATCACGCACCCCATTCTCGGTGAAGCCGGAGCCGGGCGAGTCATGCTTAAGCCTGCTGCTCCTGGTACTGGAGTTATTGCCGGTGGTGCGGCTCGTGCCATTCTCGAGATGGCCGGTATCCGCGACATCTTGGCCAAGTCTCTAGGATCTTCGAATGGCATCAATGTTGCTCACGCGACGATTGCTGGCCTCAAGGGTCTAAAGCGTCCTGACGAGATTGCCGCTCTGCGTGGCCTTCCCGCCGACGAGATCATTCCTGGTGGCGTGCTTCGTTCCTACATGGACCGCAAGCGCAACAAGGAACTCTTTGCGACGGAGGTGAACTAATCATGGCAGCTGCAATTTTGAGAGTTACCCAGGTTCGCTCGTCCATTGGTACCAAGCCCAAGCACCGTGGCACCCTTCGTGCCCTCGGTTTGCGCGGCGTTGGCCGGACCAACGACCTTCCTGACCGTCCCGAGATTCGCGGCATGATTGCTCGCGTCCCTCACCTCATTACCGTCGAGGAGCTCAGCTAATGAAGTTGCACGATCTCAAGCCAGCAGAAGGTTCACGCAAGGCTCCTCAGCGAGTCGGTCGTGGTATTGGTGGTAAGGGTGGCAA
>CAZTQJ010000290.1:0-1975 GCA_964615615.1 uncultured Acidimicrobiaceae bacterium | reverse complement strand
AGATAGCTTCAGGTGACTGGAGTTCAGACGTGTGCTCTTCCGATCTGTAGCGATCCTCTGCGCCGGGTAGCCATGATGGATCCCCTGAAAGGAACAGCCGAATATACCGAAGCCCTCCTTGATGACTGTGCCTCGGCCTCGGAGTTGCTAGAACGGTTAGGGAACCAGTGAGGATGAGATGGCTGAACGCGAACAAGTGAGAAAGCAGTGGTCGACCCGGAAGTCGTCCTCAAGCGAAACCGAAGAGCGTGCTGCAGATTCGACCGGTGCTGATCAGCTCAAGGCGGACCTCGATGACCTCCTGGACGAAATCGACGGCGTTCTGGAAGACAACGCTGAAGAATTTGTCCGCAACTACGTACAAAAGGGCGGTGAGTAAGCCTTGTCGCTACCCATGTTCTCGCCACAGGATGATCCAGGTCCAGATTTCGCCGGCCTCTTGGCACTCAAGGGAAACGTGGCGCTCGGGCCCTTAGGCGACCAGGCCATTCTTGATCGACACGCAACCACCATTGTTGCCGTGCGCTACGACGGGGGCGTGGTGATGGCAGGCGACCGTCGGGCCACCATGGGCAATGAGATCGCGAAGCGCGACACCGAGAAGGTCTTTCCCGCGGACCGCTACTCCGCCGTGGCCATTGCTGGTTCTGCAGGTTTTGGCTCAGAGATGGTGCGGCTCTTCCAAGTCCAGCTCGAACACTACGAAAAGGTGGAAGGCGTAGGCCTCAGCCTTGAAGGCAAAGCCAATCAACTGGCTCAAATGGTGCGCGCCCATCTCCCCATGGCCTTTCAGGGTCTCGTCGTCGTACCGCTCTTCTGTGGCTTCGACCAAGCCCGAGGCATTGGACGTATTTTCGATTATGACGCGACGGGTGGTCGTTATGAAGAGCATGACTACTCATCAACGGGATCAGGCTCACGCTTTGCCTCCATGGCTGTGAAGCTGGGATACCGCGAGGGACAAAGTCTTGAAGCGGCCGTAGAACTCGCCATCGAAGGCCTCTACGAAGCCGCCGATGCTGACTCGGCAACCGGTGGCCCTGACCTCGTTCGCGGGATCTTCCCCATCGTGGCTGTCGTCGATGCCGATGGCTATCGCCAGCTCGAAGATCCCGATGTTGAACAGCGTTTCTTGACGCTCATCGAACGGCGCCGAGCCGAGCGGGGAGGCGAGCGCTCATGACCATGCCTTACTACGTATCACCCGAACAGGTCATGAAGGACAGGGCTGAATACGCCCAAAAGGGCATCGCACGCGGTCGCTCGCTGGTTGCAACGACCTTCGACGAAGGTGTCTTGATTGTGGCCGAGAACCCTTCGCATTCCCTGCACAAGGTTTCAGAGATCTACGATCGCATTGCCTTCGCTGGCGTGGGGAAGTACAACGAATACGACCAGATGCGAGTGGCTGGAGTCCGTCACGCAGACTCCAAAGGTTTTTCTTTCTCCCGTGAAGATGTCGATGCCAGAAGTTTGGCAAACCTCTACGCGCAATTCCTAGGAAACGTCTTTACCCACGACATGAAGCCCTACGAAGTGGAGATTCTGGTAGCCGAACTCGGCCGGGCCGGCAAGGTTCACCAGCTCTATCACGTTGCCTACGAAGGCACGATTACCGATGAGGACCGCTTCACCGTCCTTGGTGGGGATGCCGAGCCGATTAAGGTAAAGCTCCAAGAGAGCTGGAAGGCAGATTGGAATCTCGCTACGGCATTGAAGGCCTCTATTGCAGCGCTGGGCGACGAAGGCCAGCCCTTGGCGGCTGGAGATCTTGAGGTTGCCGTGTTGAGCGACAACCATGGACGCCGCTGCTTCAAGCGACTCAGCGACGAAGACCTCAGCACGCTCCTTAGCTAGCCAAGGCTGAGGCGCTACCGTCATCGTCATGGAGCGCCGTATCTTTGGCATAGAGAATGAATACGGCGTCACCTTCACCCACTTAGGCCAACGCAAGTTAACGCCTGACGAAGTTTCG
>CAZTQJ010000289.1:0-1981 GCA_964615615.1 uncultured Acidimicrobiaceae bacterium | reverse complement strand
ATAGCTTCAGGTGACTGGAGTTCAGACGTGTGCTCTTCCGATCTGTCAGTGATGAAGACGAATTCGGTGGTCTTGACCTAGCCGAACACGCTGAGAGTGCATATTCGGTGGGTGGTGGGGGCCGGATTAGCGGTTAACACGTTGCGCGCAACGTGAGCCAACAGCCCTCAATCCAAGAAGGGTTAATCTCGCTGCGCTTCAAGTGACTTGTAGCCCCCCGAAAGGTCAGGATGCTGCGCTCTCCACTTTCAGCCAACAGTACCGTTGACAGATTCGTCTTGACCTTTGGATCTCGAATAGCTCCGCTTATGGTCACGCCTTCGGCTGTTAAGAGATCGCAGATCTCATCACCTGCGCGATCAGCACCGAGTTTGCCTAGGTAGGCAGCATGGAGGCCTTGTCGAGCTAGTGATACGGCCACATTGGCCGCTCCCCCGCCAATATCGAAGACCAGGCTCCCGACCTCAACTTTTTCACCCAGGGGGAAGACAAAGCTGTCCTCGTTGGTGACCTGCTTTTGGCTTTCCTCTATGCCCCTAACGCTCAAGAAAATGTCTCGAGTTGCGCCGCCCAAGGTGACGACACGAGGAACTCGCGTCAAGGAGCCAGGGAAAAGAAGTCGTCGAAGCCAGTGGGCGCATGAGGACCGATGACGCCGTGCTCAAAGATTCCATATCCACGCTGGCCATCAAAAGTGCACTCGGAAAAGTGGTCCACGATGGAATAGGTAATCCGTGAAGAGACCGCTTCGTCTTGGTAGTTATAGGACGCCCCTTCAACCCAGGCTTCACCCTTCCAGATACCGTGGCTCCAGTCGGGGTCTCCTCCATAGCCACAGCCCACGTTGAGGGCTATGCCCGTCATCGGAGTGGCCGTGAGGCTGTGGAGAGTTCCGTCGCGACCGACGAGTTCCATCTCGGTGCGCAGCGGGGTGCGCGTGCCCGAAAGGTATTCGGTCTTAGGGATAGGCCAACCGAGTTGCTCTATGGGCTTGCCGGTGTTTTCTGGCCAGACCCTCACGGCGTAGTTGGTGCTGCGCACGCCGAACTGGTCTTCTTCCAAGATGATGTGGACCGCGAAGTCATCAAACTGCATGGGCATCCAGTACCACCACATGCCGGTGAAGTCCTGAGGCCTTCCCGCTGGCACGGCTTCGCCCACGGGGCGAATACCCCAGGAGCGATCTCTGGTGGCAGCAAAACGCTCAGGAGAGATCTGGTAGCTCTTGCCTTCAACGACGATCTCGCCTTCCCAGACACCAATGGAGCAAAAGCGTGCTGCGTCCAAGAGCACGACGTCGCCAATACGTCGGCTGTGCTGGGGCTCAGGGATTACCGGAACGGTGGCGGTGAAGGTCAGGTCAGCCGAGATGCCCTGCTCATCAGCATCCAAGACGACGCGGACCTTATGGAGGGGCTCTATGACCTCAATGCGATAGGGACCAACTTCTTGGGCCATCTGGTCCTCTGGGCGCGCGCCCGAGGTGCGGACGACTAATTGGCGGTCGCCAATACGGACACAGAAGTAGGCATCAATGGTTCCGAGGTTGGGGTAGACGCCAAGGCCAGTGATGAAGTTGATTTCGCCTTCACGGTCAATGCCTTGGTAGATGCAACGGTCATAGCTGTTGCGGTCTGAGGTCCCGGTGTAGGCCATCGGTAGTGCTATCTGATGGATAGGAAATTCATCGAGTGTGCTGAACCGGTGCATGGACCCCCCAATGGCGTTCTGAACTGACGTGGGCGTAACAGGACTCGAACCTGTGACCTCAGCCGTGTGAAGGCTGCGCTCTAACCAACTGAGCCATACGCCCGTCACGCTTTCGCGCTTTTCCACTCTAGCCCGGAAGATCCAGTCCAAGAAGTGCTGTGAGACCCGGTTCTTGGCCAAAGCGGGCGCTAGGTTGGGACCTATGGAAGAAGAAAACACCCCAGTGGCAAAGCCCAGCCTCAGCGAGCGTTTCACCCGCCTGCTGGCGAAT
>CAZTQJ010000288.1:0-1986 GCA_964615615.1 uncultured Acidimicrobiaceae bacterium | reverse complement strand
ACATCCGGGTGATCTCCATCATTGGACGGTTCCTTGAGCATTCCCGGATTTACCATTTCAGGAACGGAGCCGAGCAGCCTGTGGACGGCGATTACTTCATTGGCTCCGCCGACTGGATGCATCGCAACCTGGAGAGCCGGATTGAAGCCATCACGCCCATTGAGGACCGCACCCTCAAAGCGGAACTTCATGAGATTCTGAAGATTCACCTTCAAGATCAACGTAGTGCCTGGGAATTGAGGCCCGATGGAACATATATCCAGCGTAAGCCAACAACGGCTGACAGCCCTGGCTCTCATGAAATCATGATGCAACGCGCCCTTCTCCGGCATGGGTAAATTATATACCCTGCGGGCTTGCTTCCCAGTAGGAGGAGGTTTATCCTCGATACCAGGATGAGGGGTTATTTAAACACGCTGAAGGAGATTCACTAATGAAAATGGCTTCGGGAAATCATCTGCAAAATACCCTGCTCCTTGTTATTTCAGGCTTATTCCTAGCAGGCTTTGCGCAGGCACAGCAAAAGGAGACGAACACTATGAACAGCATCTATGAATTTAATATGAAACGGATCGACGGGACTTCCACCTCTCTTTCGGAATACAAGGGGAAGGTTCTGCTAATCGTCAATGTGGCCAGCCGCTGCGGCTTTACCGGTCAATATGCCGGCCTGCAGAAGCTCTATGAAACTTACAAGGATCGCGGTCTGGTCATTTTAGGCTTCCCCGCCAATGATTTCCTCTTCCAGGAACCAGGCAGCAACAAGGAGATCGCCGAGTTCTGCTCCTTGAAATTCCACGTCACTTTTCCCATGTTCGAAAAAATCGTGGTCTCGGGTGGCAGCATCCATCCACTGTACAAATACCTGACGGACAAGGCCACCAACCCTGAATTCAGCGGGAAAATCTCATGGAACTTCAATAAATTCCTCATCGGTCGGGACGGCCACATTCTCAACCGGTTTGGCAGCCGGACGACTCCCGAGGACAAGGATGTGATCTCCGCCATTGAGAAGGCCCTTGAATTGCCAAAGAAGTAAATCGTGTAAGTGGATCTGGGCCCCCCATGAGACCATGAAACCAAAGCCTGACTCTAGACGAAGTGCATGCTGATAACTTGTCCGAGAGTCATTTTATTAACAACACCCTACTGCGCCCTAAGATTGTGACTGGTCGAAAACCATCCATAGCTCAAGCCCCACAGGGCGAAGAGCGAAGGATGGCGGAGAGGGAGGGATCACTATGGCAATTACTATTCCCGCCTAATCCCGACTCTTGCTCAAATCGCGCAGCAATGTCTGGTTACCCGCGATCAAGGCATCCTTCTTTGCCCGGCTCCAGCGTTTGAGTTGACGTTCGCGCCGCATGGCATCGACTTCACTGTCGAAACGTTCCCGATAAAGAATGGCTTCGGGTGGGTAGGTGGCGGTGTGCTGAGCACCTTCGTTGTTCCTATGTCTCAGGAATCGGGCTTCGGGATTTGAGGTGTGGCCGACATAATAGGATTGATTGGCGCAGCGCAGTATGTAGACGAACCAGGACATAGGCTCACTTTGACAATTCTAAATCTCGATTCGAACTTGAAGATGCCCTTCGACGCAGTCGCTTTGCTCCTTTGCTCAGGGCATTCGCCGCGTTCGCTATTAACCCTATTGTGGCCTGCCATGAGCAAGTGAGCTACTGCCCGTTAATGTCCAAGAGCCGTGAAGATGCCCTTCGACGCAGTCGCTTTGCTCCTTTGCTCAGGGCATTCGCCGCGTTCGCTATTAACCCTATTGTGGCCTGCCATGAGCAAGTACACGACGAGCAGAATGGTTGGCGGCGCGTTAAATGGCGTTAATCTGCGAAAAAGCCCGTAAATGTGGGGTAAGTCACGTTATGGCCATTTGGCGGTGAAAAAGACGGTTTTCGCGATGGACTATTCAATTGGCGTGGGTTTGCGGAGATCGGAAGAGCGTCGTGTAGGGAAAGAGTGTTCAGAGCCGTG
>CAZTQJ010000287.1:0-2017 GCA_964615615.1 uncultured Acidimicrobiaceae bacterium | reverse complement strand
CGGTGCAGGCCTTCAAATTCAATTCTCTTACGCCCAACACGGGCATTCCCGGGGCCACCTATGACCTCTACGTCAAAGGCTTAGGCCCTCCGGGAACACCGAGCGATGCTCCGAGCGACGCCAAAGCCTTTAGCGGACACCGCTGGTTCACCCGAGGCATGACCGATGACCAAGGCGACCTTCGCCTTGAGGTGCCGGTGGGTTTCACCTGGTGCTTCCATGAGCAATCTGCTCCACCCGAATATCTGCTCGATCCCGGTCTGCACTGCATTGACAAAGTAGCCACGAGGTCTTCGGGGCTCATCAGCATTGCCGTGCCGGAAACACCCATCATGGTGAAGGTTTCGGCCTACAAGTTCAATGCCACGAGTCCCTACACCGGAGTCCCCTTTGCGGCCTACGCCCTCTTTGTGAAAGGCAGTTTCCCGCTCGGCTTTAGCCCACCCGCGCTCCCCCAAGGACTCGAGATTCCTGAAGGCTTGGGCTTTTGGGCCGAAGGCATGACCTCGGCCAGTGGCAAACTGAGTTTCAGCGTGCCCGCGGGCCACGCCTGGTGCTTTAAAGAAATCAGCGCGCCCACGGACTACCTGCTTGACCCGGGTCTTCACTGCACGGGACTAGTGGACAAGAGCAATGCTCCGCTTGCGGCCTTAGCTATCCCTGAGGTGGAAGGCCTTGCCACAACCGGCGGGAATCTCTTGTGCGCTGGCGCTTTGGGCCTGATCTGCATCATTCTCGGCCTCCTCATCTTGAGGAGACGACGGAGCCATGGCGAGGTGACAAGATGACAGCACTATGGATGTCAAAAGCAAGGTCTTGCGCTCGTGAGTTCGGGGGTCGATCGCCTCGCTCAAGCCATTGCTGAACGCCTCGTAGCGCTCATCGTCGACAGCCTTGATGTTGATGCCATTGTCAAACGCATTGATGTTGACGACGTTGTTCGCCGTATTGACGTGGACGCCATTGTGCAGCGCATTGATGTTGACGCCATTGCTCAACGCATTGATGTTGACGCCATTGTCGACAACACGGAGCTTTCCTCCATCATTTCTCGCTCCACCACGGGCGTGCTCACCGAGTTCTTGAATCTGCTCCGTAGCCAGATCATTCGCATTGATGACAGCTTTGAGTCTCTGCTCGCCGCAGTCACACGCCACGAACACCGGCCGCTGCAACCCGATTCGCCAAGCCCAAAAGGACAAGGCTCATGAGTCGCCAGCAGGAGCAATCGCGTCGAGGGCATTACGCCGGCCCCCTGAGTCGCCTCGTGGCCTTTGCCTTGGACATCGGTGCGCTCTGGGGCATCTTCGTGCTCGCGACGGCGTCCATCAATTTTGCCTTGGTCCTCGTTACCGGTCATCAATTCGCCCTGCAGCGCACACGCTGGTATCTCGTGGTCGCCCTCGCCATCTGGGGCTTTGTCTACTTCGCCTATCAATTTGCCCTTGGTGGCAAGACCTTGGGCATGGCCCTCATGGGCCTGAGGGTTGCCAGCCTGGATGGGGCAGACATCACGAGGCGCCAAGCCATACTGCGCACCCTCTGTCTCCCAATTTCTCTGCTGCCTTTTGGCCTTGGCTTCCTTGGCCTGATCTTTGGGAGGCAGCGCCGAGGGCTTCACGACCTCGCCGCATCCACCACGGTGCTCATCAACTGGGATGCCGAAGTTGGGCGACTGACTTGGCTTCGCGGACAAAGCCCATCAAGCAATCAAGCACAACAGGAAGGCCATGCGTGAGTTTCGTAGAGATTGATCGACCCAGTGAAGGCGTACTCGTCCTCACCCTCAATCGCCCTGAGCGCATGAACGCGATGGCCTTTGATGTGATGATCCCCCTGCGCGAAAGCCTTGAGGAGATCTCTTCAGACAACTCCGTGCGCGTCGTGATTCTCACGGGAGCCGGCAAGGGCTTTTGCTCAGGCGCTGACCTCGAAGACCCCGGCATGGTTCCCAACATTGATGGACAGATCGGAAGAGCGTCGTGTAGGGAAAGAGTGTTCAGAGCCGTGAAGGTAT
>CAZTQJ010000286.1:0-2020 GCA_964615615.1 uncultured Acidimicrobiaceae bacterium | reverse complement strand
CACCGTGGTGACCGAATACGGTGCAGCCGATCTAGCGGGGGCAACGGTGAAGGAGCGGGCCCAAGCGCTCGCAGCGATCGCTCATCCTCAGTTCAGGGATGAGCTGATGGCTGCGGCAGTGAACTTCGGCCGAAGTTAGTTCGTCTGTCGATGGCTGATTCAGTTCCGATATCGGGCTACTGCGACCCACAATTCTCAGCGGTTGAGGCTGCATTTAGGGAAAATTTTGTGAACCGAGGTGAAATCGGCGCCGCAGTATCGGTCAGCCTCCGTGGGCAAGTAGTAGTCGATCTTGCAGGCGGATGGCAGGATTCTGCCGCCACGAAAGCCTGGACCGCCGACAGCTTGGTGAACCTCTTTTCCGTGGGGAAGGGCTTCCTTGCCACCCTCGCAGCCATGGCTGTCGATAGGGGATTACTCGATTTCCAGCGAAAGGTGATTGATTACTGGCCTGAATATGGACTGGCAGGTAAAGAACACACGACGGTCGCGCATCTGCTTTCCCATCAAGCTGGACTGCCAGCACTGAGGCAACGCCTACCAATGGGCGCAATGTTGGACTGGGAATTCATGCTTCATTCCTTAGAAGGAGCCAGTCCCTGGTGGAAGCCGGGCAGCGCTCAGGGATACCACGTCAACACTTTTGGCTTTCTTGTTGGCGAGTTGCTAGCTCGCGTGACGGGTCTTAGGCCAGGCGAACTCCTCCAGCAATGGATCGCGAAACCACTGGGCATTGACCTCTTTTTCGGCGTTCCTCGCGACGAGCATTTTCGGATTGCGGAATTTCTCTGGCCTTTTCCTCCCCCAGGGGAAGAAGCTCCCGAACTCGCTGGCCTTGAGCTGATGAGACACAATGCATACTGGAATCCCTCAGGATTTTCTGGAGCCGGAGTAGTGAACTCGGAGGCATGGCGCTCGGCCGAGATTCCAAGTACTAATGGACATGGAAGCGCGAGAGCCGTTGAACGGCTCTATGCGGCATTGGCCGCAGGGGGAAGGTGTGACGATATTCAGATTGTGAATAGCGGGGCTCTGCGCGCATCCTGTGAGGAGATTATTTACGGCTCCGATCTGATTTTGGAGCGCGATGGTCGATTCGCAGCGGGATTCCAACTCACGCAACTTGATCGACCACTTGGGCCAGGAGCCTCGGGCTTTGGCCATTTTGGTGCTGGCGGATCCTTGGGCTTTTGCAACCCAGAATCTGGGATAGCCATGGGCTACGTCATGAACCAGTTGGGCCCCCGATGGCTAAATCCCCGAAATCGGGCCTTAATAGACGCGACCTTCAGCTCGCTCAACTGAGGCGAGGAGAGCAAAGGGAACTTCACTCGAAACGCCAAAGTCATGAAATTCGGTCGAGAGAGCTCCAGCCCTTGAATCGTTGCACCTTGTGGGCGATAAATCGTTCCATAGGGCTTAGATGACATACAAAAGCAGGAATCTTATGCTACGTTGGCTACACTGTATGCAAAATCCGCAGAAAGCACAGCGCTGGAAAATAATGTGATCGACCACCTTTGGAGTCCGAGGCGCCTACGGTCACCTTTTAATAGGGGGCAAATCACTCTAGGTCTGAGTTTGGCGATCGCCTTTAGTGGAGTTATCACGGTTAGCACCCCGGCTTCTGCAATCTCGAACCGGCCAGGAGTTATCAAGGCAACTGCGCCAGACCCGGTGGCTCACGTCGGCGCTGTAGCAACAGCAAAGGGCGTTGAAATTCGTTGGGTGCTGCCTGCCAAAACCACAACAGCCCCAAAGGCAATCGCTTTTGATGTGATTTCTTGTGGACCCTTTCCAGTGGGTTCGTTGGCGCTTAGCAAGGCCATTGCCGACACCTGCGCTAACGCAAAATCTCGCCATGAAAAGGTCGTGAAGGCACCGCTTCTCTCGACGCGGACTCGCTGTATTCCTGGGCAAAGAACTTTTTGTGTGATCGGATTGGCATCGTTGAGCAAAAAGGGCGGCAGCCGACCCGTGGTAATTGGTGCCGGTGGAATAGCTCCTAACCCACCAACTG
>CAZTQJ010000285.1:0-2020 GCA_964615615.1 uncultured Acidimicrobiaceae bacterium | reverse complement strand
GGGTGGACTTGGACCCGAAGATCCCTTTCGTAGCCCTGCCGGACTTTGAGCGTCGTTTCTTAGGTGGGCGGTCTTTTATCTCTGCACTGCGCAAGCTGGTGGTGGACTTTAACCCCGAGGTCATTCAGGGCCGAGGCCTGCGCCTTTGTCCGGCGATACGCCTCAGTGCTCAGGGTCGAGGCGCCACCGTCACCTATGCGGGTATGCCCGAAGGCGATAGGCGCCGTGCCGCATACTTGGCTCGTTTCTCCGGCCTTCCCGTGAGCAGCGTCGGGAAATCGCCCAGTGACGAGCTTGCTGCCTTCGGTCTCGAATCCAGCGTGCTTCCGCTCATCGTGGCTCCAGCGGCGCAGGCCTATGAGCGCAGGGCACTCCTTGAGGGCCTTGGACTCGATCCCAGCAGGCCCGTGGCACTCTTTGCGGGCCGTTTCGTGGATCAGAAGAATCCCTTAGCCATCCCAGCGGTGATGGCTGCAGCGCCATCGTGGTCCTTGCTTATTGCGGGACGCGGACCCCTGGGGGATGTCTTGGAACATGAGCTCGCGAGCCGCGGTCTACTTGATCGCGTCAAGCTCTTGGGCTGGCGTGATGATGTGGAGCGCCTCATGGCCAGCGCAGATGCATTCTTGTCCACGGCGAATTGGGAAGGCTACGGGGGCTCGGTGCTCGAAGCCCATGTCGCCGGCACGCCGATCGTGGCCTTTGCAGCACCGGGAGTGCGTGAAGTAGTTCAGGAAGGCAACAGTGGCCTGCTGATCCCCATGGGCGACTCGCCGGGACTGGGTGCAGCGCTTGAGCGCTTGGCTGCAGATGACGATCTGGCGAAGCGGCTTCGCCAGGGCGGACCAGCTATTGCCGCGGAATGCTTACCTGATGCCAGTGTCGCGGCGAACCTCCACTACTACGAAGTACTGATTCAGCAATCACGTCGCGGCCGCTAGTAACGCAAGAATCCTTGCTTGAGCCTTATTGCCAGCCAACCATGATGTGCTCTATCCACCACGAAGGGGCGACACCGAGGAGGGTCTGGAGATCCCAGTAGTCAAACCATCGAGAGATTTTCCCATCGGTGAATTCCTGAACGGAAACAAATGGCAGGGCGACACTTTCGCCGCTACGCCAGCCCCAGGTCTCGACGTGCTCCGTGACGACAGAATGGGCATCGGCCACCACGAGGCTGACCTCGTGGCTGTAGCTTTCGATGGGCTCCACGCCGAGGCGTAGCCTTGCCACAATCTGATCGGGGCCGATAGCGAGGTCATCAGCGGGTGAGCCAATGTCGGTGTACCTGGCATCCGGCGTAAAGAAGGCCTTGAGTCCTTCGAAATCGCGTTCGTAGAGGCAGTCCCAAAACGCGGCTGCGATGCCCTTAAGGTCTCCTGCTTCGCTCATGTCGAATCCCTTTCTCAGCTTCTGCTCAGTAATTGACGAACTGGAATAGCGCTTCCCCTCTTGAAACATAGGGCATTTGGCCGTTTGTTGCCTTTATGACAATCGTGTTACAGCAACTTGACTATTTCTACTAACTAGGTAGTTTATTGAGATGCACATTGATCCTCTCCTTGCCCTTGGCGGTCTTATCGTTGGCACGGTCGTTGGCATGACCGGCATGGGCGGTGGGGCGCTGATGACCCCCATGCTCATCATTTTCTTTGGCGTAGCACCATCGACGGCAATTTCCTCAGACCTGCTTGCCGCGATGTTCATGAAGCCCGTCGGGGGCCTTATCCACCTTCAGCGCAAAGCGGTGAACCTTCGCATCGTTGGCCTACTCGCCATGGGTTCAGTGCCCGCTGCCTTTCTCGGGGCCTGGCTGTTGAGTTTGCTGCACGCCAGTGCGAACGCAGAAAAGAAGATCCAGATTGTGCTTGGCGTCGCCTTGCTCATTGGCTGCACGGCGATGGCTCTGCGTGCCTACCTCGGTCGACACCGTGATCACGACCTTGAAGGTGCAGAAGCTCGTGCAATCACCGCAGATCGGAAGAGCACACGTCTGAACTCCAGTCACCTGAAGCTATCT
>CAZTQJ010000284.1:0-2028 GCA_964615615.1 uncultured Acidimicrobiaceae bacterium | reverse complement strand
GACTCTCTAAAATCTTGGCCTTGGTGTGCGACGCATCAGTAAGAATGCCGGCCTGACTACCGGTGAAGGACTCATCCGCAACACCAAGGTCGGCGAGGGCCATGCACGGCAAAGACATCGAGATCCGTTCACCCGAGGTAAGGAGCATGTCCATCTCCCGAGGCGGGATGGAGTTGCTGACCTCATTGGCAAGCTTCACCAATTGGTCGGTGGACTTGCCCATGGCACTCACCACGGCGACCACCTGATCCCCGTCTCTCAGAGTGCGCAGAATGTGATCAGCGACAGCCCGAATACGGTCGGCATCGCCAACCGAGGTACCGCCGAACTTCTGGACAAGGAGGGCCACGCCCTAACGCTACCGGCCGGGCCTGCAAGCGGCCAGAAGAGGCCGGGTAGAGTGGCCCCCATGGGAACTGAAAAGCGTGATCGTCAGAGGGCCGCAAGGCTCGAGAAGCAAGCAGCCATGGCCAAAACAGCCAGGCGCCAGCGCCTCCTAAAGCGAGGCGGCATCATTATTCTCGTCGCTGCCGTCGTGGTGGGATTCGTTCTATGGACGCAGGGTGGCAATAGCAAAACGCCAGCCACCACCAGTCCCACGAGCACGACCTCATCCATGAGTAGCACCACCTCGACCACTTCAAGTGGATCGGCCACCAAGGTCGCTCAGGCTAAGGCCGACGCTATTGCTGTCGCCGCTGGATGCCCCAAGGCAAGCTCGGACAAGGCCAACAGCCAGAGTTATCCCAGTGCTCCGGCCATGACTATCGACAAGACCAAGACCTACACCGCTGCAGTGAAGACCACCGCGGGCGACTTTACGATCAAGCTTGACGCCGCCAAGGCTCCCGAGACGGTGAACAGCTTCGTCTTCCTCGCGAGCAAGGACTATTACCACTGCGTGATTTTCCACCGTGTTATTCCTGGCTTCATGGATCAGACCGGTGACCCCACGGGCACCGGAACTGGTGGCCCTGGCTACACCATTCCTGACGAGAACCCAGCAAAGGCCTCACCTCAGTACCCCATCGGTGCGGTTGCGATGGCCAACACCGGATCACCTCATTCCGGTGGCAGCCAGTTCTTCATTGTGACTGGGGCTCAGGGAGAATCTCTCCCCAACACCTATGCCCTCTTCGGTCAGGTGACCTCGGGCATGACCGTCGTCCAAGCAATCAACAAGGATGGCTCCGCCCAAGGCGTGCCGCCTACGGTGACTCACCGGATCCTCTCCGTCACCGTCACCAGTAACTAACAACTCAAGAGTTCTTAAGCACTTCATCAAACCTGAAAGGACCCACCGTGGCCGCCAAGCAGTACAAGAGTGAACCAGAAATGCAGATTGACCCTTCGAAGCGCTACAGCGCCGAGATGGTGACCGACAAGGGAACGATGGTCTTCGCCCTCGATGCAATCTCTGCACCTCGCACCGTGAATAGCTTTACTTTCCTGGCCCGTGAGGGTTTCTACGAAGGCATCGTCTTCCACCGCGTCATTCCGGGCTTCGTGCTGCAGGCCGGTTGCCCCGAGGGCATCGGCACCGGCGGCCCTGGCTACCGCTTTGATGACGAGCTCGCTGCGTCAACGCGCTTTGAATACGGCTCTTTGGCTATGGCCAACGCTGGACCCAACACCAATGGATCACAGTTCTTCGTGATCTCTGGCCCCGACGGCGAATCACTTCCCCCGCTCTACGCCCACTTCGGCAAGATCGTTAAGGGCCTTGAGGTCATCAAGGAGATCAACGACATCGGAACTCGCTCGGGCAGCCCCACGGAGCCAGTCTTCATCCAGTCGATCACCATCACCGAGCACGAGGACTAATCAGCCTCGCTGTGCATTGACGAGATTCACCTTGGGAACTTTTGTGGGCCAGGTGTTTGGCATTGGCGACTGATAACTGCGAAGCCGTATTAGGCCTCGAGCGTCTCCAGCAATTTTCCCGCGCGGTAGTGCTGACTCGTCCCCACCCAGGCTTCAAGAGATCGGAAGAGCGTCGTGTAGGGAAAGAGTGTTCAGAGCCGTGTA
>CAZTQJ010000283.1:0-2042 GCA_964615615.1 uncultured Acidimicrobiaceae bacterium | reverse complement strand
AGATAGCTTCAGGTGACTGGAGTTCAGACGTGTGCTCTTCCGATCTCGGGAACGAGACCCTGCTTGGTGCAGTTGTTGCGAAAGATATCGGCGAAGCGTGAAGAGATCACCGCTTCGAAGCCGTAATCCATCAATGCCCAAACGGCGTGTTCGCGTGATGATCCGGTCCCGAAGTTGGGTCCAGCTACGAGCACCTTCGCTCCTTGGTATTCCTCACGGTTGAGCACAAAGTCGCGATCGTCGCGCCATTCGCCAAAGAGGCCTGCGCCAAAGCCCGTGCGCTCAACGCGCTTGAGCCAGTCGGAGGGAATGATCTGGTCAGTGTCAACATCTGAGCGATCCAGGGGGAGCGCTCGTCCGGTAACTACATTGACGGGCTTCATGCGAGGTCTCCTGCTTCAGCGAAACTGCCCATGATGGCAGTGGCGGCGGCGACTTCTGGCGAGACCAGATGCGTTCTACCGCCGCGACCCTGTCGGCCTTCGAAGTTTCGGTTTGAGGTTGAAGCTGAACGCTCGCCCACGACCAACTTGTCGGGGTTCATCGCGAGGCACATCGAGCATCCAGGCTCACGCCAGTCGAAGCCAGCATTGATGAAGATTTCATGGAGGCCTTCGGCTTCAGCCTGTTGCTTCACGCGATGCGAACCCGGCACAACCATGGCGCGGATACCCTTGGCCACCTGACGTCCCTTGGTCACACCCGCAGCTGCGCGAAGGTCCTCGATGCGCGAGTTGGTACATGAACCAATGAAGACCGTGTCAACCTTGATGTCATGCACGGGGGTGCCGGCCTTGAGGCCCATGTAGGCCAACGCCCGCCTCGCGGCATCGCGCGCAGGCTCATCATCGAAGGAATCTGGGTCGGGGATGGATCCAGAAAGTGGCACAACTTGGGCAGGGTTAGTCCCCCAGGAGATGTAGGGCGAAAGCGTGGAGGCATCAATGATGACCTCACGATCAAATCTTGCCCCGTCGTCAGTGCGAAGTTCGCGCCAGGCAGCCACCGCTGCATCAAAGTCAGCCCCTTGAGGCGCATGGTCGCGACCTTTGACGTAGGCAAAGGTGGTTTCATCGGGAGCGATCATGCCGGCGCGAGCGCCAGCCTCAATCGACATATTGCAAACGGTCATGCGGCCTTCCATGGAGAGGGCTTCTATGGCTGGTCCGCGATATTCGATGGTGTGACCTATGCCGCCACCCGTGCCGATTTCACCAATGATCGCGAGGATGAGATCTTTCGCGGTGACGCCATCAGGCAGTGCACCCGTGACCGTCACGGCCATGGTCTTAGGCCTGATTGCGGGAAGGGTTTGGGTCGCGAGGACATGCTCAACCTCTGCGGTGCCAATACCAAAGGCCAGTGCGCCAAAGGCACCATGGGTAGAGGTATGGGAGTCACCACAGACGATGGTCATTCCCGGCTGAGTGAAACCCTGCTCCGGTCCAATGACGTGAACAATGCCTTGATTGGGGTTACCCATGGAGTAGCAGGTGATCTTGAACTCGTCGCAGTTGGCGGCAAGGACCTGAAGCTGTTTGGCAGAGATGGGGTCGGCCACGGGCTTGTCGATGTCGGCCGTTGGCACGTTGTGGTCGGCAGTGGCCAAGGTGAGGTCGGGGCGACGAACGCCACGACCGCTGAGGCGTAGTCCGTCAAAAGCTTGGGGCGAGGTCACCTCATGGACGAGGTGAAGGTCAATGAAGAGCAGGTCGGGTTCGCCCACGCCCTCGTGAACGAGGTGAAGGTCCCAGAGTTTGTCTGAAAGAGTCCGAGGATTACTCATGGTCTATCTCCGTGATCTCGAGGGAGAGTTCCTTGCCTGAGGGGCTGAGGTAGCTCACGACGTCACCGACCTTGTGGCCAATCATCGCTGCACCCAGCGTTGACGTGGGTGAGGCGATTTCTACTCCGTCGGCGGTGTGCTCTTCAATGGAGCCAACGAAGAAGAGCTCTTCCGCATCCTCGCCAACGAATTGCACCTTGACGGTAACTCCGGGGGCCACGACGTCACTGGTGCCCACATCGGTGATTTGGGCAGC
>CAZTQJ010000282.1:0-2047 GCA_964615615.1 uncultured Acidimicrobiaceae bacterium | reverse complement strand
TTGAGCTGTCCGAGCGCTACCTGGCTTTCGAGCTGTGATGAGGTTCCGTCACTAATGCGCAGCGCAATCCGAGGGTGATCGCGCAGCAGGCTGGAAAACAATTCCGGCACGAGCCAACGGCCCGTTGTACCAATGAGGCCCATGCCAACAGTGCCAACCACTTCGGCACGTAGCGATGCGACGTCAGTGATGAGGGCACCGAGTTCGGCCAAAACCCGTCTGGCCCTAGCCACCACGATCTCACCTTCTTCGGTGAGTTGGTGCTTGCCGCGTTCAACGAGGACCACATTGAGTTCTCGCTCCAAGTTGGCCACTCGCGTGGAGATATTCGATTGGACCGTGCCTAGGGCTGAGGCTGCGGCCGAGAATCCTCCCTGGTCGGCTACGCCAACCAGGGCTTCAAGTTGTTTGATCTCCATGGGGCCATGATAACCCATTATCAAGAAAACAGATAGGAACTATCTCTAAAAACAGGTTGCGAGATAGTAGGCCTACCGGCATACTGGATACAGATCGCAAACAAGACCCCCCTCTTAAAGCGAATCTAGCGAAGGGACTGCCTCCCCCCGGCGGTCCCTTTGCTGCATTCTGGGGCACTTTCTCTGAATCTGGCCCTCATACTCAGCTCGAAGTCCCCGAGCGCACGAAACTGTCTGAAGCGGGCGATACCCTCGTGGAGTGGCCGTCTTTGTAGATCTCGATCGCAGCTTGCTGCGTGGAGCAAGCGGGGGAGTCTTTGATCAGGCCCTCAGAGACGCTGGTCTGATTCGCACGCCTCATCTCCCCATCCAAGGCGCCATCTATAGAAGCTTCGATCTCTTTGGCGAAAGCCTTCCTGCCATGGCCTTAGCCAGGTTGGCCGCACCCCTCGCCAAGGGCTGGGAGCAAGCCCTGGTTTGCCAAGCTGCAGTCAATGCTCTACCTTCGTTGCTCGCCAAAGTTGCTCCCTATGCTCCTGCTCACTTAGCCCGCTGGCGTGAAGAGGGTCATGAACTCGTACTGGCCACCACCACGCCTCGAGACCTCGTGGAACCTTTGGCCCAAGCACTCGGCTTCGATGAGGTCATTGCCACGACCTATGCCGTCAAAGACGGCCACTACAGCGGAGCCATAGAGGGCTCTTTCACCTGGGGCACGGGCAAGCTCGATGCCGTGAAGGCCTGGGCCAAGCAGCGCGGAATTGATCTCGCCGACTGCCATGCCTGTTCGGATTCAGTCTTCGATGCTCCCTTGCTTGGCGCCGTGGGTCATCCTCACGCGGTGAACCCCGATCCACGGCTGCATGTTCTGGCCAAACTGCGACGCTGGCCGGTGGAACATTGGGACAGGCCAGAAGGCGTTCCTTCTTTTTTTGGTGCTGAGCCCTATCACTTCATTCGCCCCTTCGTACGTGCGCAACTCATGCCCTATGCCCAACTCAGCCTCGAAGGTGAAGTCAATCTTCCCCATGAAGGCCCGGCCATGGTGATCTCCAATCACCGCAGCTACTTCGACGTGGCGGCATTGGCTGTCCTGGCCGCCAAGCTCAAGCGACCCATTCGCTTTTTGGGCAAGGCGGAACTCTTTGCCAATCCCTTCGTGGCTGCCTTCGCGAAATCCATTGGAGGCATTCCCGTGGATAGAGGTATTGATGGAGCGGCTTCCTACGAAGCCGCACTTGAAGCGCTGAAGGCTGGTGAAGTGGTCTTCTTGTTACCCGAGGGAACTATTCCTCGTGGAGAGGCCTTCTTTGATCCCCAGCTCAAGGGAAAGACGGGAGCCGTGCGCTTAGCCCAGGCCAGTGGAGCCAAGATCGTCCCCGTTGGCCTTTGGGGAACCGAGAAGGTCTGGCCTCGATCAGCCAAGTTGCCCAGCCTGCTTGGCGTCATCCATCCGCCAGCCGTGCTCATAAACGTAGGCGAGCCTTTTTTCGTTGGAGATGGTGATCCCCACGCAGAGACCGCAATCGCCATGGCGGCTATCTCTGCGCTCTTGCCCAATGCTGGAGTAGTGGAGATCCCAGATCGGAAGAGCGTCGTGTAGGGAAAGAGTGTTCAGAGCCGTGTAG
>CAZTQJ010000281.1:0-2065 GCA_964615615.1 uncultured Acidimicrobiaceae bacterium | reverse complement strand
CGAGCGCGCTGCATCCATTGAGCCCGATGCCATCTGCGACCTGGTCTTTACCTCGGGCACAACGGGGAATCCCAAGGGGGCCATGACGACCCATGCCCAAACGCTTCGCACCTTTGCCACCTGGGCTTCTATCGTTGGCCTTGCTCCTGGTGATCGCTACCTCGTGGTGAATCCCTTCTTTCATACCTTTGGCTACAAGGCGGGCCTCTTGGCCTCCCTTATGGCGGGAGCAACCGTCATCCCCGAGCCCGTCTTTGATGTGGATGCTGTCTTGGCCACCATTGAGCGAGAGTCAGTCAGCGTCCTCCCCGGACCTCCCACGCTGTATCAGTCCATCCTGGCGCGAGACGATATTGATTTCAGCAAACTCGCTTCTTTGCGACTTGCTGTCACTGGAGCTGCAGTGGTTCCGGTGGAACTGGTGATCGCGATGCGCGAGAAACTTTCCTTTAAAACCGTGCTCACGGCCTATGGGCTGACTGAGTCTTGTGGCGTAGTGACGATGTGTCGTCCCAGCGATAAGCCCGAGACCATTGCCACGACCTCGGGTCGCGCAATTCCTGACCTTGAGGTGAGGATCGTTGACCTTGAGGGAAATGAATGTCCACGGGGCAATGCCGGTGAGGTCGTGGTTCGCGGCTATGCCGTCATGCCTGGCTACTTCGAGGATGCTGAGGCCACGGCTGAGACTATTGATGCCGGAGGCTGGTTGCACACGGGAGATGTGGCCACCATGGATGAGGATGGCAACCTCGTCATTACTGACCGCATTAAGGACATGTTTGTTACTGGTGGCTTTAACGCTTATCCGGCAGAAATCGAAGCTTGCCTTCGCCAACATCCTGGAATTGGGGCCATCGCGGTGATCGGGATGCCAGACGAACGCATGGGGGAATTAGGCCTTGCGGTGGTTGTGCCAGCACGAGAAGCCAGCAATGCCTTGGCCTCAGAGATCCTGGGCTTCGCCCGTGAGCAGATGGCGAACTTCAAAGTTCCCCGGGCTGTTGCGTTCGTGCAAGAGTTACCGGTGAACGCTTCGGGCAAAGTCCTGAAGCGAGTACTTCGAGAACAGTTCGCAAAGGGCGAATTACCGGCGCTAGACGCCAGAGGGGAGCAAGTTCGATGAAGGGCATTGTCTACATCGGAGACGGAGTTGAGGTCAGCGACGAACTCACTATCGCGGATCCCGGCCCCAAGCAGGTCAAGGTGAAGATTATGGCGGCCGGCGTCTGCCACTCAGATCTCTCCGTCATCGACGGCACCATCCCCTGGAAGCCACCAGCGGTACTAGGGCACGAGGGTGCAGGAATTGTCGAAGCCGTTGGCTCCGAGGTCCGCTCAGTGAAAGAGGGCGACCACGTCGTCATCGCCACACTCGCAAGCTGCGGTGTTTGCCGTGCCTGCTCGGCGGGTCACCCGACCTGGTGTCGCAGTTCGCTGGGCAATATCTCAACGCCGTTTACCTACAAGGGTGAGCCTGCATCAAACTTTGCCGCCGCCAGCGTCTTCTGTGAATCAACCATCGTCTCTGAAGTCCAAGCGGTAAAGATCCCTGACGACATTCCTTTCACCAGTGCCTGCCTCATCGGCTGTGGCGTATTGACGGGTGTTGGTTCGGTCTTGAATCGCGCCAAGGTTCGTCCCGGTGACACCGCCGTGGTCTTTGGTGTTGGAGGCGTTGGCCTCAACGTGATCCAGGGATTGCGCATTGCTGGCGCTAGCCGCATTATCGCCGTTGACACCATGGCCACCAAGGCCGATCTGGCCAGCCAATTTGGCGCCACGGCCTTCATCGACGCCTCTGATGGCACGGCCGTGAAGCAGATTCTTTCCATGACCCCTCCCCAGCGAGAGAGCGCTGCGGGTGCGCTGAACCCCATGGGTGGCGTGACCTGGGCCTTTGACTGTGTTGGCCACCCCAAGGTCTTGCGTGACTGCCTTGACTCTTTGGACTGGGGCGGCACCGCGGTAGCCATTGGGATTCCTGCCCGAGGCACGGAGGTCAGCGTTAATGTCAACCACTTGGCCTACGTTGATCGCAGCTTGATGGGCTGTCGCTACGGCT
>CAZTQJ010000280.1:0-2081 GCA_964615615.1 uncultured Acidimicrobiaceae bacterium | reverse complement strand
CTACACGGCTCTGAACACTCTTTCCCTACACGACGCTCTTCCGATCTCTCTTCTCGGACATCGTCGTTCCCGTTTCAGCCATTGGCTTTGGGGTGGATGTCGTTCCCGGCCGTGGCCCCGTCGTCGCAAAGCCCTTCCGCAGCGCTGAAGACTTGAAGCGCTTTCGGCCCATGGACCCCGACGTCGATATCCCCTACGTCTCCAGCACTGTCGCCCAGGTTGCCGCGGAACTCAAAGGGAGCGAAACGGCCCTCATCGGATTCGCCGGTGCCCCCTTCACGGTTGCGAGTTACCTCGTTGAGGGTGGGCCTTCGAAGAACTTTGCCCTCGTTAAGTCCCTCATGCACACTGATCCCGAGCTCTTTGCAAAACTCTGCGACCAGCTCGCTGATCTCTCCATCAGCTTCCTGCAGGCTCAGGTGGCTGCTGGAGCCCAGGCAATCCAGCTCTTTGACTCCTGGGCAGGCGTACTTTCAGTTGCTGAATACCAGCGCTTTGCCCTGCCCTCTTCCCGCAAGGTTTTGGCAGCGGTAGCAAGCATGGGGGTGCCCTCCATTCTCTTCGGGGTTGGCTGTTCTGAGCTCTTAGCAACCATGGCCACTTCTGGCGCTCAGGTGATCGGCGTCGACTGGCGCATTCCTCTTTCCGAGGCCCGTGAGCGTGTTGGCCCGGGAATAGCGGTGCAGGGCAACCTTGATCCCGTGCTTTGCCTAGGCGATCTCGAGGTTCCCCTTGCGGCCACCGACGCCATCTTGGAAGATGCTGGCAATCTTCCTGGCCACATCTTTAACCTTGGTCATGGCGTATTGCCAGAAACGAATCCCGACGTGCTGACCGAAGTGGTTAAGCGCGTCCATGAGCGCGGTCGAGCAGGAGTGACAGCATGACTATCGGCGTCCTAGTTATGGCCTATGGAACCCCAGGCTCACCTGAAGAAGTGGAGCCTTATTACACAAAGATCCGCCATGGTCACCCACCGACCCCGGAGTTGCTTGCCGACCTTCAGCGTCGATACAAGGCCATTGGTGGCATTAGCCCCCTCGCCGAACGCACCGATGCTCAGGTTGCTGGGATCCGTGCAGCCCTCGATCGTGACTACCCCGGCGAATACTTAGTTGCCCTCGGAACTAAGTACACCGAGCCCTCGATTGAGACTGCCGCTGCCGAGCTCACCGCTGCCGGCGTAGAGCGCATTGTGGGCCTCGTGCTCACCCCCCACGGCTCCACCATGGGCACCGGTCAGTACCTGGCTCGAGCCAAGGAAGCACTCGTCGATGGACCCCCGTTGCTCGGCATCGAACGCTGGTGGTCCGAAAAAGCCTTTATTGCTCTGATGGCAGAGCGCGTCGACGAAGCACTCACAAAGATCCCCGCTGAACTTGCTCGCTCCACGGTGGTGATCTTTACTGCACACTCCCTTCCCGAGCGTGTGCTCCTAGAAGGCGACACTTACCCCGATGAAGTCGCACAATCGGCTGAGGCGGTTGCGGCCAAGGTCGGCCTCACGCATCACCTCGTGGCCTGGCAGTCTGCCGGACGCACCAAGGACCCCTGGATAGGACCAGACATCTTGGCCGTCCTTCCTGAACAGGCTGCTGCTGGAATTAAGGCTGTGGTGGTCTGCCCCATTGGCTTTGTCGCCGACCACCTTGAGGTGCTTTTTGACGTCGACATCGAAGCAAAAGCCGTGGCCGATGATCTGGGCCTCACCTTGGTGCGCACGCGTTCGCTTAACGACGACAGCAGCTTCACCAGCCTCCTCGCTGATGTCGCCCATCGCCGTGGTCAACGGGTGCGCTAAATGCCCCGGCACGTTGTCGTCATTGGTGGCGGCATCACGGGCTTGAGTGCTGCCTACGAACTCAAGCACTCAGGCTTCGACGGACTCATCACCATGCTCGAAGCCGATGACATTCTTGGCGGGAAAATTCGCTCGGTTGATATCCATGGTCGCGCCATAGACCTTGGCCCCGATGGTTTCCTCTCTCGGCGCGAGGAGACCTTTACTCTGCTCGCTGAACTAGGCAGAACTGCAGATCGGAAGAGCACACGTCTGAACTCCAGTCACCTGAAGCTATCTC
>CAZTQJ010000279.1:0-2082 GCA_964615615.1 uncultured Acidimicrobiaceae bacterium | reverse complement strand
CCAACTCAGTAGAGCCTCCCCCAATATCGACAATGAGATCATCGCCTTCGGGGGCATCGAGGTCACTCGTCGCCCCGAGATGAGACAGCCGCGCTTCCTCCACTCCCGGGATGACTTCAGCCACTGCACCAGTGATTTCAGCGGCCCGTGCCAGGAATTCTGGACCGTTGGCCGCGTCCCTGGCGGCCGAAGTCGCTGCAAGGCGAGCTGAACTCACGCCAAAGCCGTCCATCACTTCGCGGTATTCACGAAGAACCCGATAGCAACGCTCAAGCGCTTCTGCTCCCAGCAGTCCCGTTTCATCCACTCCCTGGCCGAGGCGCGTAATCCTCATCAGCCGTTCAAGACTGCGGCCCTCGGCGTCGACCACGAGGAGTCGCGTGGAATTGGTCCCACAATCAATCGCTGCTACTGCTTTAGAGCCCATCAGTTCTTTCCTCTCGCGCTAAGAGCACCAAGCCGTCTAGATAGTCTGCGAGTTCCTCGTCTTCTCCTAGGCGTTCAAGTACCCAGTCGCCAACAGGATCGGGATCTACGAGACCAGCAGCCAAATGGGCATGAAGGCACTTCACCCCTCGGCGCGTTCCTCCTACTCCGCCACTTGGTGCAGGACCTTCGTGGCCAAGCGGCATCAGGCGTTCACGCAACTTTGCGTGACGTTGGTGGAGCTCATCCAGCACAAGATCGCCGAGTTCGGCTTCAACCCTATTCACGCCACCCTCGGCCTCGAGGCGGCCGACCGCGCGGTTCAGAGTGGGATCTACGAGCCAAAAGAGTGTAGGCATGGGCGTTCCATCGTCGAGCAAGGGCTCGTTTTCAATAACCACTGGGGCACCCGCAAGATTTCTCACGACGACCCGACAACTTCCTCGCAATGGCCGCCCGATCATCTCAACGATCTGTTCGCGGTCTCCCTCCTCGAGGGAAAACCGCTGACTCATTTCCAGAACTCGAGCGTGGAAAGCACCCGATCAAAAAAACCTTGGCCATGATGGGCCGGCTGCTGCGTATTGGGGTGACCCAAGCCCGCAGCGGCTGCACTTTCGCCATCCGTGATTAAGCCTGCCGCCGAAGGAGCAACGGGGGGACGAAGTCCGGGGTCGCCGGCAAAGGCCTGCTTGCCGGTGGAAAGAGAGGGCTGGTTTGCCGTGGGAGGGAGGACTTGTACGACGCGGTCTCCTGGGGCGACCAATTGGTATTGCTCACGCGCAACCTTGGAGAGTTCGCTGGGGGACTTCAATTTGGCTTTCTCGCCCTGAAGGGCTTGGGTTTCCGCCTGTAATTTACTGAGCTGAGCGGAGGCGCTGGCCTGCGCCGATCGCTGACTTCCCAAGGCACTGAAGGGGAACCATGCAGCGATTAAGGCCGTAGCAACTACGAGCGCGCCAACAATCCAGAGCCAGGATGGTGCAGCCTGCACCTTCACGCTCTTCGCCTTGCCGCGGGCGGCACTACTCGCGGTGACCACCGACTCCCCTCGCAAAGGCCCCCATACCAAGGAATCGAGCCTCATCGCCAAGTTGTTCTTCGATGCGCAGCAGTTGGTTGTACTTCGCCACGCGATCTGAGCGCGCAGGAGCACCAGTCTTGATCTGACCAGCATTGGTTGCCACCGCTAAGTCTGCAATGGTCGTGTCTTCAGTTTCCCCCGAACGGTGCGAAACCACGGAGCGATAGCCACTGCGCTCAGCAAGCGCCATGACATCGAGGGTTTCGGTCAAGGTGCCGATCTGGTTCAACTTGATCAAAATGGCATTCGCCGTTCCTCGTTCAATACCCTGCTCGAGGCGGTTGACATTGGTCACAAAGAGATCATCACCAACCAATTGGCAGTGCGCCCCAATACGCGTGGTCAGCTCAGCCCAACCGTCCCAGTCGTCTTCAGCCATACCATCTTCAATAGAGACGATGGGATAACGAGCAACGAGGTCCTGCCAGTATTCGGCCAGCTCAGCCGAGCTCAGGCTGCGCCCTTCACCCGCCAGTTCATAGCGACCTGCGTGAAACAGCTCAGAGGTGGCGGGGTCGAGGGCAATCGCGATTTCGCTACCCGGAACACGGCCCGCGGCTTCGATGGCCTCG
>CAZTQJ010000278.1:0-2093 GCA_964615615.1 uncultured Acidimicrobiaceae bacterium | reverse complement strand
GTTGGGTAATCGAGGAAATGGATGCCGAAGTTGTCTGCGTTGCGGTCAACGTGGGTCAAGATGACCAAGCGTCCTCAGAGTCCTGGGATGAGATCACCCATCGAGCCAAGGCCGCTGGCGCCTTAGACGCCATTGTTATTGATGCGCGCGAAGAGATGGCTGAGGAGTTCTGCGTTCCGGCCATTCAGGCCAATGCACTTTACGAAGGCAAGTACCCGCTGGTCTCGGCGCTGAGCCGGCCCGTCATCGTGCGTCACCTCGTCGACCAGGCACGCAAGTTTGGTGCGACCACGGTTGGCCATGGCTGCACGGGTAAGGGTAACGATCAAGTTCGTTTTGAGGTTGGTACGCATGCCTTGGCGCCGGACTTGAAGGTCGTTGCTCCCGCACGCCTCTGGGGCATGACCCGTGAGGATTCGATTGAATACGCCGCCAAGTGGAACATTCCCATCGGCCAGTCCAAGGAAAAGATCTACTCCATTGATGAAAACCTCTGGGGCAGGGCTATTGAGTGCGGCGCTATTGAAGACCCCTGGGAGACACCACCTAGTGATCCCTATACCTTCACGCGCATCACCAGTCATGAATCAGTGTCTGTGGTCCTCGGCTTTGAAGAAGGCGTTCCGGTTTCCTTGAACGCAAAATCCATGTCGGTCTTTGCGATCATCAATGAGCTCAATGCCTTGGCTGGAGCGACGGGCTTTGGCCGCCTCGACATGGTGGAGAACCGTCGGGTCGGCATCAAGAGCCGTGAGGTTTACGAATGTCCAGGCGCACTAGCCATTATTCGTGCTCACCAGGACCTTGAGTCCCTCACCCTTGAGCGTGACCTCGCCCGTGAAAAGGCAAGGCTTGAGCCTCGTTGGGCCGAGTTGGTCTATGACGGCATGTGGTTCTCGCCCTTAAAGGAGGCCATTGACGCCTTTATGCAAGAAACCCAAAGGGCAGTCACCGGTGAAGTGAGGATGCGCTTTGATGCGCCAGGAATCTTGCCCATTGAAGGTCGGCGCAGACCGCTGGCCCTCTATGACCACGGTCTTGCCACCTATGACGCTTCAGACACCTTTAACCATGCAGACGCAGAGGGCTTTGTGCGCCTTTGGGGACTCGGGCTACAAACCTGGGCCGATCGTCAGGGAGCGAAGAACTCCACGGTGAAGGGCACATCATGACGTTGTGGCACGGGCGCTTTGATCAGCCCATGGCCGATACCGTGGCTCAGCTATCGGTGAGTATTGGCTATGACGCCGCCCTGTGGGCCGACGATCTCAGAGCTTCACGGGCCCACGTGCACGGCCTTGGTCGCGCAGCGCTCTTAAGCGAAGACGAAGTCATCGACCTGCTCGCAGCCATAGCCACGACCGAGGCGGAGTTTGCTGCGGGCACATTTAGCTTTGCTCCTAGCGACGAAGATATCCACACCGCTATCGAGCGAAGGCTCTCGGAAATCACGCCAGTTGGGGCCAAGGTCCACACGGCGAGAAGCAGAAACGACCAGGTGGCCACCGCCTTTCGGCTCTGGGCACGCAGAAACCTGCTCGAGGTGCTCGATGGCGTCCTTGATCTCGCCAGGGTGCTCATGGAGCGCGCCAACACGACAGATCTGCGGCTCCCGGGCTACACCCATCTCCAGCGGGCTCAAGCCGTTCCTTTGGGTCAGGTGCTCTTGGCTCACGCCTGGGCCTTAGAACGAGACGGGCAGCGTCTGCTCGATGCTGTCGGACGGCTCAATATCTCCCCCCTAGGGGCTGGAGCCATTGCGGGCAGTTCACTCAATGTCGATCATGAGGCCGTAGCCGAAGAACTGGGCTTCTCTGCTCCATTCGAAAACTCCATGGATGTCACTGCAGATCGAGATTTCGTAGCCGAAGGCCTCTCGACCATTGCGCTGCTTGCCGTCCACCTTTCGCGAATGGGGGAGGAGATGGTGCTCTGGACCACTGAGGAATTCGGCTTTGCCGTGCTCGATGACGCTTATGCAACGGGATCTTCCATGCTTCCGCAGAAGAAGAACGCCGACGTGGCTGAATTAGCTAGGGCTAAGGCCAGATCGGAAGAGCGTCGTGTAGGGAAAGAGTGTTCAGAGCCGTGTA
>CAZTQJ010000277.1:0-2098 GCA_964615615.1 uncultured Acidimicrobiaceae bacterium | reverse complement strand
CCAAAGAGCACCATCACCAAGACTAAATACTGCGTACCGACCACCTTGTGGTCAGTGCAGAACTTGAAGTAGCGCTTCCAGCCCTGACCAACGCCAGCGGCATAGAGCTCGTCATGATGCGTTTGGTCATGACCAAGTAGCCAGCGGATCGGGGCGTTGAAGGATCCAACGCCAATATTGAAGCCAATAACCCAGGAGACCATGGTCACCGTGGTCGTCATATCAGATCCAAAACTTTCATTGGATTGCAGGAAAGAAGTACTCAGCAGCCAACCAATAAATCCCAGTGCAATGCCAACGAGGAGCCCCGTGCCCGCATGCTGATGGCGATAGAGGCCGCCGGCCTTGGGCTCCAAAATCGTGTCTTCGAGCAAGGGCGCAGACGCGCTCTGTGTGGTGGTCATGAGTGAGCCCTCCCCTGAGCGACGACTGCTACTCGGCTAGCCGAGCTAGCGCTTGCCCCATTGGCCTGAAGCCACGCTGCAAAATTCTTCTGGCTTAGCACTTCGCCCTTCGTCTGCATGTACGCGTGGTAGAGGCCACAGAGTTGGCTGCAGCGAACGGAGAAACTGCCCAGCTTGTCTGGAGTGGTTGAAATCGAAGAGCTCTGCAGGGCGTTGGCATCTATTTGGATGCCGAGTTCTTGGGGCCAGAAGCCATGGGTCACATCCTTTGATGAGACATGGAAATGAACTTCGCGATTCACCGGCAGAACTAGCTTCGAAGATTCCACGCCCGTCCCGGGATATTGGAAGGACCAAGCCCATTGCTGGCCGATCACATTGACTTCTAGGGGATCGGCATGTGGAGTCGCGGCAGATGAGAGAAAGGTCAGTCCCCAACCGAGCACAAAAATGACGAGGACGGTGGACACGATGAGCCAGGTGGTCGTTACCGCGTTGTTGCCTCTTATGGGAGCTCCGTCGATGGTCGGCTGCTCGGCACCCTTGTGACGCCAACGCAGCAAGCTGTAGAGACCGACGGCGTAGACCAGGGCGGCAACGGGGGCCGCTGCGACACTAAAGACGATGACCGTCATGACGGCGGCATGTGAATCCGCTGACATCTGCCTCGGCATGATGTGATTAGGAAGCAAGATTCCCAACGCGACCCCGATGGCGGTCATGATGGCCGTTAAGAGGAGAATGCCACGAACGATGTGAGCAGTGCTTGGGCGCTCCAATGTGGCTTCCCTGCTTCCTTGGTCTCGGGTGTTATCAGACGACATTGACGTAACCCGACATGAAGCCATAGGCGCTCATCGCGCCTCCAAAGCCTGCAACCGACTGGCCACAGGGGAACTCGCAGTTCCAGACATAGCGCCCCTTTGGTCCCGAAATGAAACTGAAGGTAATAATGCGAGGGTGCTTTGCGTCGTTCGCTACCAAGGGCTCAGGTAGCGGTGGCAAGGGGACGTTCAAGAAGAACTTTGATCCCACGCCAGGCAGTCCTCGCATGGTGAAGGTGTGGCCGATGTGGTCAGCACTGATCTGGTGCACCCGCTTGCCGTCAATGGTGGCTGTTCCATCAACGGTTCCGGCCACGGTTGCAAACCACGGGTTATTCAGTGGCTCGCCAGAGTCGTATTGCTTAATCGTCATAGTCACGTAGCTGTTTGCCGGAACTTGAAAGAGGTTTGAAGGGCCGTAGGCGGGCCAACTGGGATTTCCGCCAGGATGAATGGGCTTTCCATCAGGCTGAACTCCCGACGAGTCAGGGTAGGTAGACAGGTCTAGAGAGACGTGATGGTAAGACTTTCCGTGAAGGATTGTCCTTCCAAGATCTCGAGCTATCACCACTCCTGCGGGAGGCTGGTAGGTCTGGGCGCTGAAGCCAAGGCCAACGGCACCAAGGAGAACAGCGGCGAGAATAAGCGCACTAGCTGCCCATGCGAATTTTTTCACAGCCTCACCCCCCTGGTCTCAGCGTTTGCCCATCATGCCCTAAATACAAATTGTTTGCCAGCATCCCTTTGGTGCCCATTTCCCGATACGGTCAAGGGGTGGATAAGGACCGTGAAATTCCGCCTAGCCAAGGGATTCAAGAAGTTCCTGTTGAGGAACACGGCCCTGGGTCCTTTCCCCTGTCTAAGCCAGCT
>CAZTQJ010000276.1:0-2135 GCA_964615615.1 uncultured Acidimicrobiaceae bacterium | reverse complement strand
GCGAACTTGGCACCAAAGGTCGTCGGTTCGGCATGCATACCGTGCGTTCGGCCAGTTACCGGCGTGTTCGCAAGCTCCCGGGCACGCCCTTCTAGTGCGAGCTCAAGAGCCTTCGCATCGACAATCAACAGGTCTGCGGCCTTGGTCAAGATGGTGCAGAGCGCAGTGTCCACGACATCAGATGAGGTCAGTCCGTAATGGATCCAAGAACCTTCAGGTGCTCCAATGCGGTCCTGGACGATGTCGACAAAGGCGGCAACATCGTGGTTGGTAATTTCTTCACGAGCGCCAACCTCAGCCACGAAGGCTGCATCAATTTGGGGCGCTCGCTCACGTAAGAGTTTCGCATCGGCCTCGGGAACAAGCCCTACGCCCACCAAAGCTTCAGCGGCGAGGAGCTCAACTTCGAGCATTGCGGCGAAGCGAGCTTCATCGGTGAACAGGGCGGCCATGGCCTTGGGTGAATATCTGGGAATCACTGCATTTTCTCCTTAGATGCCTCAAGGGCAATATCGGAACGGTAGTGCGCACCTTCGAAATGAATAGCTTGCACCGCTGCATAAGCAGCCTCTCTTGCCTCGGCAATACTCGAACGCTGTGCACTTAGGGTAAGGACGCGACCGCCACTCGTATACAACTGCTCACCTTCCAACACGGTTCCCGCATGAAAGACAGTAACCCCCTCAATGGGAGTTTCCAATTGTCCATCAGCACCAAGGCCACTAATGAGCCTTCCCGTCATGGGGGCTTCGGGATAGTGCTCCGAGGCCATAACGACGCAAACAGTCGCGTCATCTTCAAAGATCGGCGTGGACTGCAGATCGCCAAGAGCGGCCTCAAGTAAGAGTTCTGCAAAATTTCCACGAACTCGTGGAAGTACAACCTCAGCCTCAGGATCGCCAAAGCGGACGTTGTACTCAAGAATCTTGGGGCCGGTGGGTGTCAGCATTAAGCCTGCGTAGAGGACGCCGCGATAATCAATGCCCATGGACCGCAGCTGAGCCACAGTGGGCTCAACGCCGATAGCCATCAATTCATCCACCAGGGAATCTGAGACAGAAGGCATAGGTGAATAAGCCCCCATCCCTCCCGTGTTTGGTCCGAGATCCTTATCGAGTGCACGTTTGAAGTCCTGCGCTGGAGCAAGAGCTAGGGCCCTCTTGCCATCAACAATGGCCAAGAGAGAGCATTCGGGTCCCGACAGCCCCTCTTCAATCACCACGGTGCTGCCGGCATCGCCAAAGGAAGTGCCGCTCAATTTTTCAGCAATGTCTGCAGCTGCTTCGCCACGATCAGTGGTAACCAACACTCCCTTACCGGCAGCCAAGCCGTCTGTCTTCACCACAAAGAGATCGCCCATGTGGTCAAGGAAGTCCAGCGCTGGTGCAAGTTCCGTGAAAGCGCCATAAGCAGCCGTCGGCACTCCAGCATCAACGAGGACCTGCTTCATAAATTCCTTAGAGCCTTCGAGTTGTGCCCCGTCAGCTCCTGGCCCAAAGACCGGAATACCTAGAGCCCGCAGGTGATCTGCCATTCCCTCAACTAAGGGCACCTCAGGTCCGATCACCACCAGATCTGCTCCGAGGGACTCTGGATCCTCTTTTGAGACGGTGATCTGAGGGTCGAGCATCATGCCCGCATTGCCGGGGCTAACGATGACTTCGGCATCAAGACTCAATCGACGGGCTAGGGCGTGCTCACGAGCTCCGCTGCCGACGACGACGACCTTCATCAAGCAGTACCCAAGGTGACATATTGATCGCGACCGGGGCCCACACCAACGGTAGTAACCGGGACGCCGATCTGATCGGAAAGGAAGGCGACGTAGTCGCGTGCAGCCTTAGGCATCTCGCTTTCAGCCGTGAAGCTCGAAAGATCCGTCCCCCAGCCTGGAAGTTCTTCGTAGATAGGAGTGACCTGATGCAGAACCGACTGGTGATAGGGAGGATATTCGTAACGCTTCCCATCGGCTTCGTAGGCCACACAGACTTTCACGGTCTCGAAAGTATCCAAGACGTCAAGTTTCGTTAGCGCGACCTCACTCAAAGAATTCAGGCGCACCGCTTGACGCAACATCACGGCATCAAACCAGCCACAGCGGCGCGGTCGCCCCGTCACCGAACCAAACTCTTTAC
>CAZTQJ010000275.1:0-2148 GCA_964615615.1 uncultured Acidimicrobiaceae bacterium | reverse complement strand
ACAAAGACGAGAAGAAATCAGCAGCCACCTTCAAGATCATCGATGGCAAGCGCTACTCCGTGCCGGGTGACTTTGCCAAGGTGCATGCCGATGGCGGAATTCAGTTGCTTGGCCGTGGCAGTCAATGCATCAACACGGCCGGTGAAAAAGTCTTTCCCGAGGAAGTCGAAGAAGTCCTAAAGACCCACCCGGCCGTGGCCGATGCCTGCGTGGTGGGCATCCCCGATGAGCGCTATGGCGAACGCGTGGTGGCCTCAGCTGAACTACACGCTGGCCAGCAGATTGAGGCCGAAGCCTTGATCGCCCATGTGCGAGCCAATCTCAGCCACTACAAGGCCCCTCGTCAGGTCAGGATTATTTCCTCCATTGGCCGTTCTCCCTCAGGGAAGATGGACTATGGCCGCCATCGTGAGGAAGCCATGGTCTGGGCGCAAAGCCCCCAAAACTAGGCAGGGAGCCAATTCCCCCCAAAGGTGGAACCTGTTCTAATCTCGCCTTCGTGACCTTCAATCTTGCAGACCTCTTCGAAGCCGCCGTCGATGCCTTTGGCGAGCGGGAATACCTCGTCGCCAACGGCCAACGCCGTAGCTACGCCGAGATGGAGGAGCGGGCTAATCAGCTCGCCCATCACCTCCAGGCTTCTGGCATTGGACCCGGAGACCACGTGGGCATCTATGCCTACAACTCGGTGGAATGGATTGAGACCCTCTGGGCCGTCTTCAAGATTCGCGCGATCTGGATCAACATCAACTATCGCTACGTCGCCGACGAGTTGCGCTACCTCTTCTCGAACTCAGACTTGAAGGCCCTCGTAGTTGCCAGAGAATTCACCGGCAATGTCGCTGGCCTACGCGATGCGCTTCCCATCTGCGAGCATCTCATCGTCATCGAAGATGGCTCGGGTGCCGATCAGGCCCTTCCCGATGCCATCGAGTTTGAAACCGCCATGGCCTCCGGTTCGCCCGAGCGTGACTTTGGTCCTCGTAGTGACGACGATCTCTACATCCTCTACACCGGCGGGACCACGGGCATGCCCAAGGGTGTGGTCTGGCGCCACCGCGACGTGCTCTATGCCCTTGGTGGTGGCGTGGATGCCATGACCAATACACGCATCGTGGAGCCTGAAGAGTTCGTGGAAAAAGGCAAGGCCATGGCGCTTACCCACTTCCCCATCGCCCCCCTAATGCACGGCGCCACCCAGTGGAACATCATCGGACAGAGTTTTGTGGGTTCAAAGGTCATCCTCATTGACAAGTTTGACCCCGAGAAGGTTTGGAACTTGGTCGAGGGCGAGGCCGCAAACTCCATGATGATCACCGGAGATGCCATGGGCAAGCCTCTCGTGGAATGGCTTGCACAGCATCCTCGCGAGTTCCCCAATCTCTTTGCCGTGGTCTCCTCAGCTGCGCTCTTTTCCTCCCCGGTGAAGGACCAATTCTTCGAGATGCTGCCCAACATCATGATCACCGATGCCATCGGTTCCTCAGAGAGTGGCAACAATGGCCTCGCCGTGATCACCAAGGACACGACGGCCATGAAGAGTGGCCCCACGGTGAAATCTCTCGGTGACACCGTCGTTTTCGACGAGGACCTGAATCTTGTCGTTCCTGGTTCGGGAGTCATTGGAAAAATCGCTCGAGGTGGAAATATCCCTGTCGGTTACTACAACGACCCCGTCAAGACCGCCGAGGTCTTCATTGAGGTGGACGGCAAGCGCTATGTCATGCCAGGGGACTTCGCAACCTTGGAAGCTGACGGCACCATCACGCTGCTGGGTCGCGGTTCTGTGGTGATCAACTCTGGTGGCGAGAAGATCTTCCCCGAAGAGGTGGAGTCCGCCGTTCGCTCGCACCCCAAGGTCCTTGACGCCATTGTGGTCGGTGCGCCTGATGAGCGATGGGGCCAAACGGTCGCGGCCATCGTGGCCCCCCGTGAAGGCGAGAGCATCAATCTTGAAGAGATCCAAGAGCGTTGCCGCGAAAAGGTCGCTGGCTACAAGCTCCCCCGTCTGCTCTTTGTGGTGGATGTCATTGAGCGCTCGCCATCGGGAAAGCCTGACTATCGCTGGGCCGCCGAAATTGTTGCCGCGGGCTGAGGACAGAGATCGGAAGAGCACACGTCTGAACTCCAGTCACCTGAAGCTATCTC
>CAZTQJ010000274.1:0-2183 GCA_964615615.1 uncultured Acidimicrobiaceae bacterium | reverse complement strand
TACACGGCTCTGAACACTCTTTCCCTACACGACGCTCTTCCGATCTCACCGGGCTCATCGTGGCTGCCGTTCCCCTCATCGGTGCCGTCGCCACGAGACTGTCGCACCCCGAAGATCGCCTCAGCCCTAAGAGAATCCTCGGGCTCTTGGCGGGAAGCCTTGGCGTTGCGCTCCTCGTTGGCATCGACGTCACCGGAGCTAGTTGGCTGAGCGTGGGCATGATGTTCATGGTGGCCCTTGGCTACAGCTTGGGTCCCATCATCATCTCGCTAAAACTCTCTGAGCTGCCGGCACTCGAAGTTGTCGCCGCTTCCGTCATGATGGTCGCCATTGGCTACGCACCTTGGGGACTGAGTCACCTGCCGCATCATCTCAGCGCTTCGGTGTCCTGGTCCATCCTTGGGCTAGCTCTCGGCCCAACGGTCTTAGGCTTCTTAGCCTTCTTCTACCTCATCCGTGAAGTAGGACCACATCGTTCGATGATGGTGACCTACCTCAACCCACTCGTTGCGGTCATTTTGGGCGTAAGTATTCTTGGAGAGCAACTCACCTTAGGCATGCTCTTGGGCTTCCCACTGATCGTGCTGGGAGCAATCTTGGCCACCTCGCAGGTCAAAGCGCTGGAGGCGAAGACTTCCTAGTTGCGCAATGAGGCGCCGAGGCTCTCGGCTGCAGCGATGCAAGCGGCACGCACGTCACCCAGATCAGCATCTGAAAGCGTCTTTTCGATAGAACTCAGGCGCAGTTCAAAGGCTAAGGAGCGCTCATCATCACCAAGTTGTCCGCCGCGGAACACATCAAAGAGGCGAATGGATTCCAGCGGGTCAGCCGCAGCTTGCACGAGCGCTGCTTCAAGCGTGGATGCGAGCACCTTGTTAGGCACAACGAAGGCCAGGTCGAAGGCAGCACTGGGAAAACGGCTGATTGGCTTAGCCTCAAGTGGCCTTCGAGGAATCTGACCGACATCAGCAAGCAGATCAACGTGAATGTCTAGCCAGCCGATGCGACGACGCTCCCCTACCAAGGCAATACCTGAAGCGTCAATGAGGGCGGGGTCGATTTCACCAAGGAAGCCCAGGAGGGCTCCACTGGCGCTCGTGAGCTTTGCGCAACGTGTTGGGTGACATCCGAGTGGCAGTTCCTCTGCGATCACCGGCGTCATGACCAAGGGCTCAAGCCCAAGGCTGGCTTCTAGTGTCCGCCATGCCACCACGGCAGTTTTCGCATCATCACCCTCGCGAGCAAAAAGCAAACTGAGGCGTTCTTGCTCGCCTGGCAGAACCGTGTTTGAAGCCGATCCCCCTGCGGTGCGCGCGAGTCTTGGCTCACTCATATTCGCGGGATGCACAAAGACGGTGCCAAGTTCGAAGAGGGCAACATCACTGCGTTGTCGTTCGAGATTACGTTGCGCAACCTGAAGCATTCCCGCCAGCATGCCGGTGCGCAGGGTGGATTCATCGGAAGAAAGCGGGTTGGCAATCTTGAGTGCGGGCCCGACAATCCCAGCTAGGTCAACGAGCTTGTCCGGGAGAATTGAAGGTGTCCAGACTTCGCTGCAACCGAGTCCTACACAGATTTCACGCAAACTACGACGAAGTTGCTGCTGGATACTCAGCCCACCGGGTTCAGACCAGGAGGGATAACTACGGGCCATGGCGCGGTATCCAGCGGTGCGCGCGATCTCTTCATAGAGGTCGGCCACACCAAAGGGCATGGGGCGAATATCGCTGCGACTAGAGGGCGCAAGAACGCTGAGTGTGTCTCCATCCACCTGGCAGGAAAAGAGACGGGGCTCCAAGAGTGTGGCAACCCCCGCAGCATCAAGCTGCGTTCCCAAGAAGCGATTCATGGCCGCCAGACTGATCTCAATCTTTGCTGGCTCGGAGGTCTCGCCCTCAAGGATCACCAGATCGCTAGACAGGCTTGCCGAAGGGCAGGAGAGCTTCACGAGATCGACAAAGCGACAAAGCGCAGCCTCAATGATGCGGGGGTCACAGCCTCGTTCAAAGCGTGCAGAGGCTTCGGTACGCAGCCCAAGAGCCTTTGAAGTCTTCGCTATGGCCATGGCATCGAAGTAGGCAAGCTCGAGCAGCACCGAGGTGCTTGAGGCTGCGATCTCACTGCTCGCGCCGGTCATAATGCCTGCCACGCCTAGGACGCTGCCACGGCCAGCAGTAATGACC
>CAZTQJ010000273.1:0-2197 GCA_964615615.1 uncultured Acidimicrobiaceae bacterium | reverse complement strand
GCATGCGACGGAGGAGGAGATCGCGGATGTCGAGAATGACCGCAGCTCCGGGGTCCGCAAGTGCCGCAGTCTCGGGCGCGACACGGCCAAACAAGAAGGAAAGCGGCCCCCGTCTTTCTTTCCACGCAGGCGTGGCCACACCATCGCGGTAGATGATGCCAAGAATCTTCTCGGGCTGTCGCTTGGCGTAGTTAAAGGCCAGCAGGCCACCCATGGAATGACCGAGCAGGAGGACGGGGCCTGAGGTGTAGTGATTGATAATCGTTTCGATCTCATCGGTGAGATGGCGCAGGGTGGTCTGGGTAAGGGGCAGGGGATCTGAACCACCAAAGCCCGGGAGACTGGGATTGACCACTCTCCAGCCAAAGCGCTCAGCAAGGAGGGCAGATTCTCTGGCATACATCGCACCGCCGGCAAAAAAGCCGTGGATGTTGATGGCCCAGATTTGATCGCTCTTACTTGATGCGTTGTCCGTGAGCATGACGCGAACGGTGCGCCCATCAATACGCAATTCGTCTTCGACCATCCCAGGGACCTTCACATGGGGAAGATGTCGTCGAGCTTCCTCCACCACATTCAGGGGACGAAGGCCAGCAGCAAGGCGTGAGGGTTCAAAGTCCACGGTGCTTCCTTCCTGGCCTAAGAGGGCAAGAAATACGCTAGCCCTCAACCAGGCTCTAGGGGTGGCATCAGGGTATGGTCAGGCCATGACTCAGCGCGGTGGAGCACTCGAGAGGGCGTGGTCCAAGGTCTCCTTGGTGCGTCAGGAGATCTTTGATCTTGGACTCAAGACCATGGGTCAGATTGCTTTGAACTCAGTTTCCATGGCCAGACATGAAGCGAAGTGGAAGCGAGCGCAGGCTTCGAGAGCCGCATTCATCCTTCCTGGCGCGATGGGAGCGATCACGAGCTTCGGCCATGAGGGTGATCAAGAAGGTCACGGCTTAATCATTGCTTTTGGTGAAGGCAATCTTGAACTTGCTTTCTTGAGCCCAGAACTCCTGCGCATGAGTTGGTCTCAAGGTGCTGAACCCATGCCCTATGCGCGGTCAGATGATGCGACCTGGTCTGGCCCAGCCTTTAGTTGGGATCATGATGCCGGCGCTATTGAAATCAGAAGTTCAGCTATGCAGGTCAGGGTAGATGCTGATGGATCAGTCACCCTGAGGCGACTTGATGGTCGATTGGTCGCCCAATATTCAGCTCCTGGCTCACAAGCCAAGCGCCAGCGCATCAGCCTCCTCAGACGTGACGGTGAACAAGTCTGTGGCCTCGGTGAGCAGGCCCAAGGGGTCGCGCTGAGCGCTCCAGTGCGTCTGTTTAATCGGGATCCGGGGGGTGCCTGGGGTGTGGGGCACAACCCGCTCTACTGCGCAATCCCCGTGGTGCTCGGCGTGCACCCTGATGCTTCGGTACTCACCTTCGCAGAGAACTCTTTTGAATCGGAATTTGTCGTCGGCGACGAAGCTTCGAGTTGGACTTTTGAAGATGGCAAGATCCGCCTCTACGTGACCCTAGGTAGCGTTCCCGAAGTCCTCACCAGTTACGCCAGACTCACCGGCAGAAGTCCACGACCCCCCCGCTGGGCTCTGGGCTTCCACCAATGTCGTTGGGGATATAAGACGGCAGCAGACATAGCTCGCGTGGCCGGAGGTTTTGCCAGTCGAAGCTTGCCGGTCTCCGCGCTGCACTGCGACATTGACTACATGCAGGACTACCGCGTCTTCACGATCAACGCGGAACGCTTTCCCTCGATGAGTCAACTCAGCCAAGAACTCTCTGCTCAGGGGGCGAGAATAGTGGCCATCGTGGATCCCGCGATGAAGCGGGATCAGGCCTGGCCGCTCTATGCCGAAGGCCTTTCAGAGGATCATTTTGTGACGAAGCCCGGTGGCGAGGTTTACCACGGCACCGTTTGGCCTGGCCGTGCTGCCTTTCCTGACTTCACGCGTCCTCGGACCCGGGCCTGGTGGGCGGGCCACTACCGCGAATTGCTTGACGAGGGGGTATCAGGGATTTGGCATGACATGAATGAGCCGACCTCACTGACCCTGAATGGCGATCGCACGCTCCCCCGGGACCTGCGTTTTGACCTTGAGGGTCGAGGCGGCGAGCATGCCGAAGCACACAATCTCTACGGCTTAGCCATGAACAGAGCGGGATTCGACGGCCTGCGGGCCGCGCGACGTGATCGACG
>CAZTQJ010000272.1:0-2202 GCA_964615615.1 uncultured Acidimicrobiaceae bacterium | reverse complement strand
TTCTGGATTGCGGTGCAAGGGGCGCGTCCGGGAGTCTTTGACGCCACGCCTGAGCTCCTGAGCGCCGCGAGGCGCATCGGTCATGCTCGCGGATCACTTCGTCTGCGTGCTGAACTAGCGCTAGGGCGATCAGGGACCGATACTTTTGCCAATGCCTACGAAGAGGCCTACGCAGCTATTGCACAAGCTGCTGGGGCCAGGGTCATCATCGACAGTTCCAAGATGCCGGGTCCAGGATTCCTCGTCGAGCGCATGAAATCTGTTGAGGTCTATCTTCTCCACTTCACTCGAGACCCTCGGGCAGTGGCGGCCTCTTGGTTGGTCCGAAAGGAGGGGAGTGACGGGGCCCAGGCCCTTGAGACCCGACAGCCCGCTGCAGTGGCTAAGGCGTGGACCGCTCGGGCGCTCGCTACAGAACTCCTCCTGAGACCTGGCGTTCCTAGGGCTCGCTACCGGCGTGTTGCCTACGAAGACTTTGCAACCAAGCCTCAGTTGGTGGCCAGTCAGATTCTTGAATGGGTGGGGGAGCCAAGTTCTGGCTCGGCGTTTACCGGAGAGCGCCGCGTCCACCTTGAGGTCACACACTCGAGTGGGGGGAATCCGGGAAGGTTGAGCCACGGCGAGCAAGAGATTCTTCCCGATGAGCGTTGGAAAAGCAGTTTGCTTAAGGGGGATCGCCGGAAGGTGGAACGACTTACCTTCCCGCTACGACGAATCTATGGCTATCGCTAATTCACCCCGAGTCGAAGGTCCGGGATAAACAAGATCTGGCTCCAAGTGCACTTCGAGTCCCATGCTGAGACGAAACAACAGACTCTGTCTCATAGGCCTAGCCTTCACCTTGCTGTTGCCATGCAGTTGAAACTCTTCTCTAAAGCCCTAATCACTCGTTCGAATGGCTCCGATAAGGACCAGGAACAAGCCCGATCAAAATTTTGTGAGGCTTGGCCGTGGAAGGGCAGCAGAAATCTCAGGATGCACTAACCTCACGAATGTCCTCCTAGGACACGAGGCCTGCGGCTCTACTTCTCGCTTTCGTGAATCGAAACGACGGGAAGTTAAGCCATGATGAAGACCCTTTCTAGGACTATTGCCTTAGGCACAATGTTCACGATGATGCTCACCGGCGTATTTTTTCTGGCTCCCCCGCTGGCCAGCGCCAGTGTCCTCGTCGGCCAGCCTTCGAATGTCCTTGCTGTGGGTGGAGCATCCTCGGCAGTGATTACTTGGTCGCCAGCTGCTGCAAATGGCAATGTAAACATCGTGTACATGGTCACGGCCAATCCCTCAGATAGTCAAGGCATAACGAATTGCGTGTGGATCTCGGCAACCAAGTGCACCATCTATGGACTCACGAACGGGCACAGCTATAGCTTCGATGTCACCGCTTCATCAGCAAGCGGGACACCTGCGGCGGTAACTTCGAATACCGTGGTACCTGCAGCGCAGGTTCCTTCTGGCTTGACTGCACCTTTTGGGCAACCTGGGAATGCGAGTTCAGTCGTCATGTTTTCTGACGCGACAGCCAATGATGCAGTTATCAGCGCCTACACCGTGTCTGCTTCACCTGGCGGCCACAGCTGTAGTTATACATCTATGGTGCCGCCAATGGCCTGCAAGGTAACTGGCTTAACGAATGGCACTGCCTACACTTTTAGCGTCACCGCAACTAACTCCGTAGGAACCTCTGCCCCTTCTCGCCCTTCAGCCATCATGATTCCAATTAATGGCTTTGTCCCAGGCACCCCGTCCAAACCATTGGCAAAAGCCTTCTACCATGGCGCTACCGTTTCCTGGACCCCCTCAGCCGTGACAACCAATACTCCGGTCACGTTTTACGTGACAGTCAGTACTTCCACTGGCCTGCAATCACAGAGCAGTGCTGCGTGCTCAAGTAGTGGCAGTTCATGCTTCGTGCCAGCCTTAACGCCTGGTACTTCCTATTACTTCAGGGTCTACGGACACGATGCAATAGGATCATCTGCCGTTTCCGCATATTCGGCCGCATTAAATCCATCATCTGCGAGCTCGACACCACTTGCCCCCACTGCGCCCTACGCATTGGCGGGAACTGCGACAGCAACGGTTAGTTGGTCTGCTCCTGCATCAGATGGGGGTTCGAGTATCACGAGTTATAAAGTCACGTCGTCGCCCGGTAGATCGGAAGAGCACACGTCTGAACTCCAGTCACCTGAAGCTATC
>CAZTQJ010000271.1:0-2221 GCA_964615615.1 uncultured Acidimicrobiaceae bacterium | reverse complement strand
AGATAGCTTCAGGTGACTGGAGTTCAGACGTGTGCTCTTCCGATCTAGTACCTGCTCAACGCGACCAATGGAGATGTTCTCCTTCAGCGTGGTCAGCAGTGTTTCGATTTCTTCCTTGAAGGCGTCGATGGCCGAAGCGCCATTGGCCGCAACCGCGTCAGCAATACGCTGCGCGATAGCAATGAAGTCTTCGTTTTTAGCAACGAAGTCCGTCTCGCTACGAAGTTGAACGATGGAAGCATTCGCTCCCGCGCTGCCGAGGGCTACAACACCTTGGCTGGCCTCACGGTCGGCGCGCTTGGCGGCCGATGCGAGTCCCTGCACGCGAAGCCACTGGGTGGCCTCTTCGATGTTTCCCTCGTTCTGCTCAAGGGCGCGCTTGGCGTCGAGCATGCCGACGCCGGTTGACTGGCGCAGGGCCTGTACATCCTTGGCGGTGAAAGCTGGCATTGAAAATTCCTCCTAGGCCTCGGCCTTAGCCGGTGCGGACTCGATGTTGCGGGGACGATTTTGAGCAATGAAGCGTCCTTCAAGAACGGCTTCAGCGATAACACGGCAAAGCAGCGAACCGGCGCGAATGGCGTCGTCGTTGCCCGGGATCACGAAGTCAATGACGTCGGGGTCGCAGTTGGTGTCCACGACGGCCACTACGGCGAGTCCAAGGCGCCTGGCCTCGGTCACGGCAATGTGCTCCTTGGTGGTGTCAATCACGAAGACCGCGTCAGGCAGGTTGGCCAACTTGGCAATACCGCCAAGGTTGCGCTCGAGCTTCTCGAGTTCGCGGGTGTGACGCAGGGCTTCACGCTTGGGCATGCCCTCGAAGTCACCGGCATCACGCATGATGCGCAGCTCTTGCATGCGGGTCACGCGACCAGCAACGGTGCGGAAGTTGGTGAGCATGCCACCAAGCCAGCGCTGGTTGACATAAGGCATGCCACAGGCGTCGGCGTATTCCTGAATGGGGCCCTGGGTCTGCTTCTTGGTGCCCACAAAGAGGATGGTTCCGCCACGGGCGACGAGGTCGCGCACGTAGACGTAGGACTCCTCAATACCGCTGAGGGTCTTCTTGAGGTCGATCAAGTAGATGCCATTGCGCTCGCCGAGGATGTAGCGGCGCATTTTGGGGTTCCAGCGACGGGTTTGGTGTCCAAAGTGGACTCCCGCGTCGAGCAGCTGGCGCATAGTAACGACTGCCATGATTATTCCTTCCCGCCGGTTGATCCTTCCCTAGGCCTACGCCCCCTGGTAGAGGCGACCGAACGGCGGTCCTAGGTGCTCCTTCTCCATGCCCACCACGGTGGTGGAACAGGGAACACTCTAGGGCTTTTTCGGCCACCCGCACCAATGCAGCCTCTTTTTGGGCCTCAGGCCCGGGGATGGGTGGCGTCAAAGACGGAGCGGAGCCGCTCTTTGGAAACATGGGTATAGATCTGGGTGGTGGCCAGACTTGCGTGGCCGAGGAGTTCTTGGACCACCCGCAAATCGGCGCCATTATCGAGCAAATGGGTGGCAAAACTGTGGCGCAGGGCATGGGGATGGGTGGGAACCGGGGACCAGCGGTCCAAAATGCGCCTCACGTCCCTCGTGCCAAGCCGATTGCCCCTGCTATTGAAAAATAGTGCTCCCGCCGGTGAGCCTTCCTTCATCAAGCTCGCCCGGCCTTCGGCCATCCAGCGAGCAATGGCGGCCGTGGCTAGGGCATGCACGGGGACGCTGCGCTCGCGATTGCCCTTGCCCAGGACCGTCACCATGCCCGACGACAGGTCTAGGTCCCCCAGATCAAGGGCGCAGAGCTCAGCGACACGCAGCCCACTGGCGTAGAGCAGCTCGAGGACGGCCACATCACGCAGGGCCTCAGGACTGGGTGGCTCCTGGCTGGCCAAGGGAGCGGCGAGCACCTGATTGACCTCATCATGGCCCAGTAATTCAGGAAGTTGGCCCTTGGCCCCAGGAGCGCTCAGCTGGACGGCGGGGTCGAGGGGGATGTGACCTCTGCCGGCGAGCAGACCGAAGTAATTGCGCAGCGCAGCTGCCCTTCGCGCAATGGTGGACCTCGCCATGCCCTCTTCGCGCAAGAAGGCCAGATAGCCACGCAGTACTTGGCGTGTGCATTCAGCCGGGCCCGCTATGCCCTGATCCTGCGCCCAGGCAATAAAGCGCTCAAGGTCTGAGCGATAGGCCTTGGCCGTCGCTGGTGACCGAGGGGACAAAAAGGCCAGAT
>CAZTQJ010000270.1:0-2225 GCA_964615615.1 uncultured Acidimicrobiaceae bacterium | reverse complement strand
CCGCTGTATTTCGCCATGCTTGGCCCCGAGCACCTCGTGGGTGCAGCTTGGGGACTGACCCAGGGTTATGGCTACCACTGGCCCATGTTGCTCAATGGACCGAGGTCAGGGCTGGGCGCGCCCTCAGGCACATGGACAGGCGTGCTCAGTCCCAGCATCGCGAACTTGGTCTACCTCGGCCCCGTAGCGGTCATTGCCTCCTTTGTCTCAGTCTTGTTGGCGCGAAGCTGGGTGGCCGTGAGTTTTGTACTGCTCGGCATCCTTTCCTTTCTGCTTGGCCTCGCTGGCACTGAGCCTCTTGGTCTTTGGCATTTGCTCTACAAGCAAGCGCTGTTTTCGAGCGTCATTCAGGAGCGTTTTGCGATTGTCAGCCTCTTCTGCGCCGTCGTATTAATCGCCCTGCTTGCTGATTATCTGTTGGAGTTCACCGCGAAGGGCCCTCGGTGGTTGGCTGTCCTGGGCGTCCTTGGTGGGCTTGGTCTTTTGTTTAGTACGTCCGGCCCGGTGTGGAGCGCAGCGCATGACATCCCACTCACCATGGTGCCCGTGCAGGAGCCTGCATGGGTCAAGGCGAACGGATCACAGGCCATGGGTCACAATATTCTTCCCATGCCCTCGGCCTATTCTCCGACGCAGGACGCGCTGACGTGGCAGACCCTCGATCATTTTGCTTGGAGTCAGCCTGGTTTCGAAGGACCGCAGACGCTGCCCTTTCGGGCAGGCCATTATGCCTCAGCAGTGCGGATTATTGGACGCCTGAGTTACCACTTCCAAGGCTCAACACCGCTACCCACAGCAAAAAATGTGCAAAGCGTGAGGGCGGCGCTTCACTACTGGAAGATCAGCGATGTAGTGATCCCGACCGATATCCCCGGAGAAGCAAAACACCGCGTGACTACACCCAACTTCACGGCCGCCTTCTTCACGGTGGTCTTCGGGAGACGGCCGGCTCTTGAACATCGTGCTTTGGTGTGGCATCTCCAGGGCAAGCAGGGGAGTGGCAAGGCGCTTCATGGTGCCTTGGGGTCTTTTCAGCGCTGCTGGATGGCGCCACATAATCTCGCGGCGACCTATGAAGTGACGCGTTGCGTCATGGACTGGACACCAATTTCCGGCGGGGGAAATGCTCCGAACAAGCCTTGACTATGGAGCTGATTGCTGAAGAGCGGGGACGCGAAATCAAGCGCCCGAGACTTTGGATACTGCTGGCGAGCGCCTTCGCGATCTATCTACCGTTTTCGATGCTGCTCACCAAGCATGCATGGACCAGGTCTTCAAGCCGACCTGGGCTATGTGGCTGTGGCGACCCGGCAATGTTCAGTTGGTTCTTTGCTTGGCCCGCTCATGCCCTGGCGCATTTCCAAAATCCCTTTTTCTCTTCAGCAGTCATGGCTCCCCATGGACTCAACCTGCTGAGCGCAACCAGTGTCGAAGCACTGAGTATTCCTTTAGTCCCCGTGACCTGGCTCTGGGGTCCGATCGTGGCGATGAACCTAGCCATCACCTTGATTCCTTTATTGACGGCATTGACCATGACCGCTTGTCTGGCCCACTTTCTTCGCAATCGCTGGCTGGCCCTTCCGCTTGCGGGATGTTTGGCCTTCAGTCCCTTCGTCATCTCGGGTCTCCGCGTGGGTCACCTCAATGTCGCAGCTATTTTTCTGGTGCCCTTGATGATCTTGGGATTTGATGAACTCGCACGAACGCAGCAACACCGGGCCAAGCGGGTGGGCATTGCCCTTGGCCTACTACTCGCGCTACAGCTGCTCATTTCCAGTGAACAGTTTCTCTTTAGTGCCACTGCACTTGCTCTGGCGAGCATGCTTAGCTTCTGCCTGCTTGGAGCCGAGATCCGACAACATTTTCTCATCGGCATCATCGCTGCAGCTTCTACGGCGGCTCTTCTCGCAGCCCCCTTGGTCCTCTTTGCCTTGCTTGGTCCGGGTCATCTTGAGGGTGCTGCATGGTCGGCCTCTTCAGTGAATGGCATGCACTGGGGGGACTTAGGGGGACCGGCGAAAGTCGTTGCGCAGGATGCATTCTGGCGACGCTGGACTGGAGCCTTAAGTCCGACCATGGTGCCAATGTCCTATGTGGGTTGGTTCACTATCGCCTTGGCAGCCCTTGCCGTTGCCCTTCGACGCAGCGCTTTGGCCTATGCCTTAGCGGCCGTTGCCGTGAGATCGGAAGAGCACACGTCTGAACTCCAGTCACCTGAAGCTATC
>CAZTQJ010000269.1:0-2230 GCA_964615615.1 uncultured Acidimicrobiaceae bacterium | reverse complement strand
ATCTGCGATATATTTGCAAAATGCTGCCTGGCCAGGATTTCGGTTGGCGCCATCAGGCAACTCTGGTAATCATTGTCGAGAAACCTGGCCGTCGTCGCCTTGATGATGACTGCAGCCTTTATCGCCAGTCGTATCTTTGGCCGCAACTGCGTGGTTGACGTCTTTTGGCCTCTGGGCTTTGTGGCTGTCGCCATCGCGTCTTTTCTCTGGAGCGCGAAGCATGGGGGCCACTGGTCGCGACTGACCCTGCTTGCGCTGGTCGCGGTCTGGGGACTGAGGCTGGCCGCCCACCTAGGGCTGCGCATGCGAGGTGAAGGCGAAGACCCTCGCTACCTGGCCATCATGCGTGGAGCCAAGGGCAACCAAACGCTCTATGCCATTCGCATGATTTACCTCCTCCAGGGCGTGATCATGTACATCGTCTCTATTGCTATCGCGATTGCCATGGTCGAGGGAAAGGGCCTGTGGCCGCTACTCGTCCTTGGGGCCATCGCCTCCTTGAAGGGCATTGCCTTTGAAACCATTGGCGACTGGCAGCTCAAGCGCTTCAAGGCCGAGCCGGCAAATGCTGGTCAAGTTATGGACCGTGGCCTTTGGCACTACACACGCCACCCCAACTACTTCGGCGATGCCCTCTTTTGGTGGGGTGTGGCAATCATGGCCCTGCGTTGCTGGCCGGGCTTCTTGGCGCTGCCTTCAGTTGCGATCATGACCTTCATGCTCACCAGCGTCTCGGGTAAGCCCCTATTGGAGCGAGGCATGAAGCGCACGCGTCCTGGATACGCTGAATATGTGGCGAGGACCTCGGGCTTCTTCCCCTGGTTTCCCAAGGCGAAGTAACTAGGCGGGCGAAGAGTCCTGTCCATGGAACTGGCAGTTCTCTAGGTGAATCTTGAGTGAGCCAGGGCTGCTGGCCAGTTCATCATTTTGTCGCCACCAGTTGAAGTCTTCGCGTTATCTCCATCACGTCCATATCTGTGCCCGCAACAGCCCACACAAGGTCGAAGGCCGCTTGGTCATCAAGGCTGGGCTCAAAGCCATTGAGGTCACAGAAGACAACGGTGGCCAGCCATGCAAGTCGTTTGTTGCCGTCCACCAGCGCATGCTTGTTGGCCAAAGAGTGCAAGAGCGCTACGGCCTTGCCGGCAAAGCTGGGATAGGCATCTTGGCCGAAGGCAATCGACTGTGGCCGGCTTAGCGCTGAATCAAGCAGGCCGATATCGCGAACTGGACCCAGCCCGAGAGATCTGATCATTTCGACGATGTCGTCGAGATCGAGATACTCAACTTCCTTCACTCGGACCCAAGGCGCTCGAGGACGTCCCCCCAACGGTCAATCATCTTCTCGCTTGACGCGGCGACTCGCGATCCATGAGCCCTGCGCTCGTAGCGCTCAAGCACTGCTCTGCGGATGACCTCTTGTCGTGATACGCCTTCAGACTCTGAAAGCGAGGAGAGGGCTTCTTCAAGAGCGGGATCGGTTCTGACAGTCAGGGCCATAGGTTTTCGGGAGCTCATTAGAGGGCGAGATGCAGCCTCAGAGCTTCGTCGATCTCTTCCATCAACTCGTGAGGGACTTGACCAATTCCTAGCCCTAGCCGTTCGACTGAAATAGAACGAACTTGCTCTGCTTGCGCCTTTGAGTCAACGTCCAGTCCAGTCGCATCGGCGGGAATCAATACTTGGAACGGATAGATCCGAGTGACGTTCGACGTCACCGGCACGATCGTAATTACTCCGTTGCCGTGCCGCTCAGCTGAACTGTTCGCTCCGTCGTTGCTCACAATCACCGCGGGACGTTGCTTGTTCGCCTCCCCATTTCTCGCGGGATCAAAGTTCACCAAATAGATTTCACCGCGGTGCACTTAGCGCAGTCCGTCGTTCGATGTTGTATCCCAAACAGGCTGGTCCGCTGTTTGCCATTCCACCCAGGCGGCCTCATAGGCTGAAGCAAGTCCACTCGCCTTGAGGAGTCGAACGGCCTTATGAAGTGCGGCTGACCGCGAGGCGAGCCCCTTCTCCTCGACGTAAGCGTCAAGGAAAGTCACATCCTCATCTGGCAAGCTGATGCTTATTTTCATACTTTAATCCTACCATAAGTAGGACTATAGTAATACTTACAGCACTGTGGAGGCAATAGGACTCGAACCTGATGATCTCGAGCGTATCTAGACTGTCTGACATTTCTGTAGTACAATTTGAACATGAGAAAAGTTGGTATTCGAGAACT
>CAZTQJ010000268.1:0-2237 GCA_964615615.1 uncultured Acidimicrobiaceae bacterium | reverse complement strand
AGATAGCTTCAGGTGACTGGAGTTCAGACGTGTGCTCTTCCGATCTAATCTGCAGCGAAGCTCGGCACGCTCATGGACCGCTATAAGCCTGATGTTGTTATTACCTACAACGAATACGGCTTCTACGGCCATCCTGACCACATCCAAGCCAACCGCATCACCCTTGCTGCTCTTGAGCAACGACCTGAGGTGGCGAAGTTGTACTACACCGCCATCCCTATTTCGAGACTGAGGGCCTTTGGCGAAGCCATGGAAGCTCAGGGGATCGACAATCCCTTCACCGATGAAGAACGCGAGCGCATTGGTACCCCTGACGAACTCATCGGTGCGGTCATCGACGTTTCTGCCTACGCGCTTGACAAATTCAATGCCCTTGCAGCCCATGCGAGTCAGACTGAGAGTTCCTTCTTTTTAGAACTCGGCCCAGAGCGTTTCGCTGAAGCCTTTGGCACAGAAACTTTTGTTCGCGTGCGTGACTCCACGGGTCAGACCGCTGTTGAAAGCTCCTTGCTTACGGGTCTCACCTAAGCAAGGAGCTTTCCTATTAGTAGCGGTACTGGTCCGTCTTGTAAGGGCCGTCGATGTCGAGACCGAGGTAGTCAGCCTGATTCTTGGTGAGTTTGGTGAGCTCGATGCCAAGGGCTTCCAGGTGAAGTCGAGCAACCTTCTCGTCGAGGTGCTTGGGTAGGACCTTGACGTCCTTGCCGTATTCGGCACCGTGCTCATAGAGCTCGATCTGGGCCATCACCTGGTTGGTGAAGGAGTTCGACATTACGAAACTCGGGTGGCCAGTGGCGTTGCCCAAGTTGAGCAGGCGTCCCTCGGAGAGAATGATCACCGAGTGGCCATCGGGGAAGATCCACTTGTCGACCTGAGGCTTGATGTTCTCGCGCTTCACGCCAGACCAAGCAGCCAAGCCGGCCATGTCAATCTCATTGTCGAAGTGACCAATGTTCCCAACAATGGCCTGGTGCTTCATCTTGGACATGTGCTCGGCGGTCACGACGTCCTTGTTGCCCGTCGTGGTGATCACGATGTCAGCCTGGTCAAGTACGGACTCCAGGGCGGAAACCTGGTATCCGTCCATGGCGGCCTGAAGGGCACAGATGGGGTCGATCTCGGTCACGATGACCCTGGCGCCCTGGCCACGCAGGGAGTCGGCTGAGCCCTTGCCTACGTCGCCGTAGCCACAAACGACGGCAACTTTTCCACCAATAAGGACGTCAGTGGCACGGTTGATGCCGTCAATGAGGGAGTGACGGCAGCCGTACTTGTTGTCGAACTTGGACTTGGTTACCGAGTCGTTCACGTTAATTGCGGGGAAGAGCAGTACGCCATCACGCTGCATCTCATAGAGGCGGTGAACGCCAGTGGTGGTCTCTTCGCTGACGCCAATGATGTCGGCAGCAGCTGCGGTCCAGCGCTGAGGGGCTTCCTTCACGGAACGCGCAAGCAGCGAGAGGACGACGGCGAATTCTTCATTGTCGGCCGTAGATGCCTCGGGAACCCATCCCGCGGCTTCAAACTCAACGCCCTTGTGTACGAGCAGCGTGGCGTCTCCACCATCGTCCAGGATCATGGTTGGTCCTGGGTGGCCTGGCCACAGCAATGCCATCTCTGTGCACCACCAGTATTCCTCGAGGGACTCGCCCTTCCAGGCGAAGACGGGTACGCCAGAGGGCTTCTCGACGCTGCCATTGGGCCCAACGGCAACGGCGGCAGCTGCGTGGTCTTGGGTGGAGAAGATGTTGCAGCTCGCCCAGCGAACGTCAGCGCCTAGGGCGGTGAGGGTCTCAATGAGGACTGCAGTTTGAATCGTCATATGGAGCGATCCGGTGATGCGCGCACCCTTTAAGGGTTTGGCGTCGCCAAATTCGGCTCTCATCGCCATCAGGCCGGGCATCTCATGCTCAGCGAGGGCGATTTCCTTGCGACCGAACTCGGCAAGTGCGAGATCGGCTACACGGTAGTCAGAGGGTTCAAGTGCGGACATTGGCTGCTCCTATTTCCAAGCGTGCGCAGCACGTCACTGCGCAACCGTTCCGCACCCCGCCGCCTCTGCGGTCATCGGGGTGACCTAAAAACAATACCAGTGAAGTCTGATCGCTCAACCGCTTCGGTCGCAACTCGGTTCTGGCGGGCCCAGCGAAGCGCTTCCCTAGACGTTGAAGCGGAATTCCACCACGTTGCACGCCGGAAGGGCGTCTGCGAGGTAGCCTAGGCGTGTAACTCGCCTT
>CAZTQJ010000267.1:0-2270 GCA_964615615.1 uncultured Acidimicrobiaceae bacterium | reverse complement strand
CTCCCCTTCGCGTGCTCTTTCACCTCGGCTCCACGCCCATCAATGGCACAGAAGTCTCCACGGTGCTCATTACCGCTCTGACTGTCGCGGTGCTTACCGTGCTCATGACGGCCACGCCCTATGGCCTGAGAATGCGTGCAGCCGTTGAGTCCACCAAGCTCCTAGAACTTCGTGGCGTGTCTTCAGCCAAGGTGAGTTCCCTGGCTTGGGTACTGTCGAGCACCATGGCGGGTTTGGCCGGCGTCTTGCTCGCACCGCAGTATCCCACCGTCGATCAACAGCACTTCAATGTGCTCTTGATTGCAGCACTCGCGGCAGCTGCGGTTGGGGGACTGCGCTCGCTGCCCATGGCCTTTGCTGGAGGCATAGGTCTTGGCATCGTCGAAGGTGTTGCTTCTGGTTATCTCGATCCCAGCAGTGTCTGGCATGCCGGCCTGCTCCCAGCCCTGCCCTTCGTACTGCTCGCGGTCTTGCTGGTGGCAGATCCTCGTTTGCGCAACTTGGATAGCTCAAGTGACCCGCTATCCACCGTTGACCCACCAGCGCGTAGTTGGAATCCCCGCGTCCCGAGCACCGTGCTCGACCGACCCCTGCGGCTGCTCTTTCGTTTCATCCCCGTGGCGGCGGTCATCTTGGCCTTCACCTCCCTGGACGCCACCTGGACCTTCACGGTGGCCACAGGTTTGGCTCTGGCCATCTGCTTTCTCTCCATCACCTTGCTCACGGGTGCAGGAGGCCAGCTCTCACTCTGCCAAGCAGCCTTCGCCGGTGTTGGAGCCTTCTCGGTGGGACAACTCGCCGCAAACCAAAACGTCTCGGTCATTGCTGGTGCCCTCATTGGTGCCGCCATCGCTGCGGTGGCGGGAACGCTCGCGGCCTTTCCTGCTCTGCGGCTTCGTGGCCTGCCCCTAGCGCTCCTGACCTTGGCCTTTGCCCTTCTCGCTGACGCCGTGATCTTTCCCACCTCTTGGGTGGCTGGGCCGAGTACGGGACTGCAGGTGCCGAGGCCGATTATCGGCTCGCTCTCCTTTGCTACGGATTCGTCCAAGGCCATGCTCGGACTCTTTCTGGTCTTTTTACTTGTGGTGGCCTGGACGGTTCGCTCCTTATTGCGTGGCACGACGGGTCGTTTTCTCTCGACGCTTCGCACCTCACCCGTGGGCGCAGCATCCATAGGGGTGAATCCCGCGCGCACAAAGATCTTCGTCTTTGCGCTCTCGGCTGGCATTGCCGGACTCGGCGGTGGGCTCAGCGCATCGCTCAATGGAGTCGTGAGTGCGGTTGACTTCAACACGCAGTTCTCCTGGCTCTGGGTAGTGGTGGTCGCCACGGTGGGTATGACCTCCATTGAGGGCGCACTCGTGGGTGGCCTAGCCCTAGCGGTGGGCGAACATCTGCTCTCCACGGTCTCGAATCGATTTAGCCCCGTCAGCGTGCTGGCCTTGGTTTTTGCCCTCGGGGCCCTGAGCTACCCCAGCCACCCTGAAGGGCTCTTGGCCTTTGGTCGCCACAGCCTGGTCTCCAGCCTGGAAGCTCGCTGGCCAGGCTTGGGAGTGGCTTCGGTGGAAGAAGAGGACTTGGTCCTATGAGCAAGATCCTCGAGCTCAAGGAAATTTCTGTGCATTTTGGGGGACTGCATGCGCTGTCGTCATTTTCTCTCGACGTCGACGCTGGCGAATCCGTCGGTCTTATCGGTCCCAATGGTGCAGGGAAGTCCACGGCGCTGCGCGCCATGAGTGGTGAACTGAAACTGGCCAATGGTCAGATTCGTTTTGCCGGCCTAGAGGTCACCCATTGGCCAGCACATCGCCGTGCGCAAGCGGGCATGGCGAGAACCTTTCAGGTCTTAGAACTCTTTAGTGATCTGAGTGTCGAAGACCACCTACTCGTGGCCCTGAGGGCTCGCGAACAGCGCCATGAAGTCCTGCGTGACCTGAGTGGTCGATCGGGTCCCACCCCCGAAGAAGCCGCTGCCATGGATCGCACGCTGAAGCTCGTTGGCCTTTCGCGTTGGCGCAGTGAGCCCGTGGGCCGCTTGCCGCTAGGAATTTGTCGACTCGTGGAACTTGCGCGAGCGGTGGTCACTGGACCCAGTCTTTTGCTGGCGGACGAGCCGTCCTCAGGCCTTGATGACCATGAGGTTGCGGAAGCCATGGAGGTGCTGCGACGCTTACGCGCAGAAGATGGCACCGCGATGATTCTCGTGGAGCACAACCTGGAGTTCATCGAGGCCATGTGCACCAAGGTGGTGGTCATGGATCTCGGAAAGC
>CAZTQJ010000266.1:0-2275 GCA_964615615.1 uncultured Acidimicrobiaceae bacterium | reverse complement strand
GGATCTGGCTTCGATTGATCCGAGCGACCGAGCGCGAGCTCTCATGCTCTGGGTGAACTCGCCGGCTAATCCCAGTGGCGCCCTTGATGATCTTGAAGCGGCAGCAAGCTGGGGCCGAGTCGCTGGCGTGCCGGTGTTTTCTGATGAGTGCTACTGCGAGTTCACCTGGGAAGGCCCAGCGCGAAGCATCCTCGAACATGGCCTCGAAGGCGTGGTGGCCGTGCACTCGCTGTCCAAGCGCTCCAATCTGGCAGGCATCAGGCTGGGATTCTTTGCCGGGGACTCAGAGATCACCAGCTACTTGCGCAGCGTGCGCCAGCACGCGGGCCTCATGGTCCCTGGTCCCGTCCAAGCTTGCGCAGCGCTGGCCTTTGACGACGACGAGCACGTGCAGGTCCAACGCGAGATCTATCTGAGGCGCCTCAAGCTGGTGGCAAAGGGCCTAGAGGAAGGCGGCTTCGCGGCCAGCCTCCCCGCTGGGGCCTTTTACCTCTGGATCAAGGTGCCCGAGCGCCTGCACGACGGCTGGGCCATGGCTGAAGAACTCGCCGCGCGCTGTGGCATGGTGGTCAGCCCCGGGGATCTCTATGGGAAGTCCGCAGCCGGCTTTGTGCGCATTGCCGTGGTGCAAAGTGATGATCGCCTCGCCCTCGCGATGGAGCGTTTGAGAGAAACGCGCTAAGCAAGCCTGCACCGGTATCGTGGGTGGGGTGAAGAACCTACGCGAAAGCATCGAAGATCTCTACGCCCGCATTGGCGACATTGGCCCCAAGGACCTAGAGGCCAAGGCTGTTGTTGAGGCGGTCATTGCCCAACTCGACGCTGGCGAACTGCGGGTGGCCGAACACGACCAGGACGCCAACACCGTCAGCGTGAACGCCTGGGTGAAGTACGCAATCTTGCTGTTTTTTCGGCTCCAGTCCATGCAGACCATGGAATGTGGTCCTTTTGAGTATTACGACAAGATTCCCCTGAAGCGTGGCTACGCCGCAGCCGGCGTGCGCGCCGTGCCGGGAGCCTCCGTGCGTTATGGCGCCCACGTAGAGGCCGGAGCCGTGCTGATGCCCAGCTACGTCAACATCGGCGCTCGCGTGGGGGCTGACTCCATGGTGGACACCTGGGCCACCGTGGGAAGTTGTGCGCAGATCGGTAAGCGTGTCCACCTCGCTGGTGGCGTGGGTATCGGTGGCGTCTTAGAGCCACCGAATGCAGCCCCCGTAGTCGTTGGCGATGACGCCTTTATTGGTAGTCGCTGCATGGTCACCGATGGAGCCATCGTGGGAGCCGGCGCCGTGCTTGGCTCGGGCACCATCTTGAACCCTTCTATTCCCGTCATTGATGCCCAAAGTGGGGCAGAGATCAGCCGAGGCGTGGTACCGCCCTGGTCGGTGGCCGTCACCGCTTCACGGGCTAGAGAGTTTGCGGGTGGGACCTTCTATCTGCCCTGCGTCTTGGTGATTAAGACCCTCGCAGCAGGGGAGCGCCACGACAAGGCTCAACTCAACGATGTGCTGCGTGAGCACGGAGTTGCCACGTGAGCCAACTACTCGGCGATGCGCTGGCCTTGGTGAGTGTGGACTCACCGAGTCGTGGCGAGGCCGAATTGGTGAGCCTGCTCGAAGGCTGGCTCGCAGACTTTCCTGATATCTCGGTACAACGCGTGGGGGACAACCTCATCGCCGAAGCCAACCTCGAACGCAGCGAGCGCGTTTTGCTGGTGGGCCACCTCGATACGGTGCCGATTCCCTTAGGCCATGCGCCACGCATTGAAGGCGACCTGCTCTATGGGGTGGGATCGGCTGACATGAAGGGCTCGCTGGCCGTGTTCTTAGGCATCCTGAAGGACGCGCAGGCAGCCAAGGTCGGTATCAGCCTGGTGCTCTATGCCAGGGAAGAGATCGCCAGATCAGAAAGTGGCCTCACGGAAGTGCTCAGCGCCAGGCCTGATCTGACCTCAGCCAAGATCGCCATTGTGGGTGAACCCACGGCTGGAGCCATAGAAGCTGGCTGCCAGGGCTCACTGCGCACAAGGATTGACCTTGCCGGGCTGAGGGCTCATTCAGCTCGGCCCTTTATGGGTAGGAACGCCATTCATCGCAGTGCAGCCCTCGTGGCAGCAGTTGGCGCCTACGAGCCTCGTGAAGTCGAGATCGAGGGCCTCAGCTTCACTGAGCAATTGCAATGCGTTGGCATCGATGGAGGCATCTCGGGCAATGTGGTTCCCGATCGCTGTTCGCTCTCGGTCAACTTTCGCTACGCCCCCGATCGCAGCCCA
>CAZTQJ010000265.1:0-2285 GCA_964615615.1 uncultured Acidimicrobiaceae bacterium | reverse complement strand
TCTAGAACTCCCCCGATCACCGTGCCGTCGGTGAAGACCACGGCGGCTGGTCCGTCCCAAGGCTCCATGAGGTCGGAGTGATAGCGGTAGAAAGCCTTGCGCTCAGCGTCCATCTGATCGTTCGCTTCCCAGGCTTCAGGGATCATCATCAGAATGGCATGAGGCAGAGAGCGCCCAGACAAACTCAAGAGTTCGAGCACTTCATCAAAGGACGCAGAGTCGCTAGCCCCAGGGCTACAGATGGGCAAGATGCGTTCAATCTCACCAGGCAGCAAATCGCTGGCGAGCATGGACTCGCGCGCGCGCATCCAGTTGCGGTTGCCTTGAACGGTATTGATTTCTCCATTGTGAGAAATCATCCTGAAGGGATGCGCTAGTGGCCAGGACGGAAAAGTATTGGTCGAGAAGCGCGAGTGCACGAGTGCCAGGGCACTCTCAAAATCTTCATGCGAAAGGTCGGGGTAGAAGCCTGCCAACTGCATGGCCGAAAGCATGCCTTTGTAGACCAGGGTTCGTGCGGACAGCGATGCGAAGTAGAGATCATTGATCTCATGCTCTACGCGCTTTCTTGCCACAAAACACAGTCGGTCCAAGGCAATGTCACTGCGCGATGCATGCTCACCCGTAGGAACCACGATGGCTTGCCAGATGGAGGGTCGAGCCGCCTCAGCACTTGAGCCCAGACCTGAAGGGTCCACGGGAACTTCACGCCACCACAAGACCTTGAGACATTCTTCGGTCAAAATGGCTTCGATTTCGCTCTGCCTGGCTTTGGCTGCGGTGAGGTCTAAGGGAAGGAAAACCGCTCCAACGGCGTAATGCCCTTGCTCGGGCAGCACTATGCCCTCAAGACTTGCCAAGGAACGCAGGAAGCGATCCGGAATCTGCATCAGAATCCCAGCGCCATCCCCGGTTTCGATTTCGGCTCCCGAGGCGCCACGATGATCCATGCAGGCCAGAACAGAAAGGGCCCGCTCCACGGTCTGATGGGATGGCCGACCATGAAGATCGGCAACCATGCCCATTCCGCAGGCGTCGTGCTCAAAGCGAGGGTCGTAAAGCCCTTGGGCTCTCGGGGTCTGTGGTTCAAGCACCTGAGTAGTTCTCCTCAACGTCGTCGTGAGCTGCCGGGACGACGTTGGCCCGAACTCAGCCCCTGAATCCTACCTGAAGCCTAGAAGGGGCTCAAAGCCAAGGAAGCAGACCGATAGCATCAGCCCTAATGGGAACTAGCTCGCTGAAATGCACGATAATCGGTGCCGGCATAACGGGGCTCGCCATTGCCTGGAAGCTTTCAACAGATGGACACCAGGTCAGCCTGATAGATCCCCAAGAGGGTCCAGCCACCAGTGCTGTCGCCGCAGGAATGCTCGGCCCCACGGCTGAGCATGCTCCAGGCGAGGATCGCCTGACCGCACTTCTACTCCTTGCATCCCAGCGATGGAGGCCCTTTGCACAAGATCTGGAAGGCCAGACGAAACTTTCTGTTGGCCTTCGCGAATCGGGAACCATCATGCTCGGCTTTGATGCGGATGATCGCCGAGCAATAGAGCGCTCGGCGGCGTTCAACGCTGCTTCAGGATTGACACTTGAAGCCCTCAAAGCACCCGACCTCTCCCTGCGGCTCGCCAATCTTGCTCCAGCGGTGACTAGTGGATATTTCCTCCCCGGTGACCATCAGGTTGATCCCCGGGCGGTCATGACTGCACTCACCAAAGCCTGTGTAGATAGTGGAGTAGTGAAATACCGCGCTCGTGCGCTGGGTATTGAAGGCGCAGCGGTGATTTTGGATGATGGACGCTGCATCACAGGAGATCGCATCGTGTTGGCGACTGGTGCTGGAGCGCGAGGCTTAGCAAGTGAAAATGCTTCTTGTCTCGATGCTGTGCGGCCAGTTAAAGGCATCACGCTGCGGCTCCGCGATGATGGTGCCAGCATGGTGGAAACGACGATTCGCGGATTAGTTGAAGGAAGAACGAGTTATATCGTTCCTCGATCTGATGGCGAGATCGTCATTGGGGCCAGTTCGCTTGAGCGCGGTTTTGATGTCCGGGCGGAAGCTGGCAGTATCGCTGACCTCCTCGGCGATGCCCGAAAACTCTTCCCCGTGCTCGACGAGGCCAGTTTCGAAGGCTTCGATGTTGGCTTTAGGCCGGCCACGCCAGACCATGCCCCCATCGTTGGCCGTCTGGGACGGACACCCATCTTCGCTGCGCTTGGGTCTTACCGAAACGGCATATTGCTCGCACCACTGATTGCCGAGGCAATAAGCCAAGAGATCGGTG
>CAZTQJ010000264.1:0-2288 GCA_964615615.1 uncultured Acidimicrobiaceae bacterium | reverse complement strand
AGGGTCCCGAGTTGCTGAATAAATACGTCGGGGAGACCGAACGCCAAATCCGCCTCATCTTCCAACGCGCCCGCGAGAAAGCAGAAGAGGGCGTCCCCGTCATCATTTTCTTTGATGAGATGGACTCGCTCTTTCGCACCCGTGGAACAGGCATATCTTCAGACATGGAATCCACCATCGTTCCCCAGCTGCTCGCCGAAATTGACGGCGTTGAAGCCCTGAGGGACGTCATCGTCATTGGCGCTTCCAACCGCGAGGATCTGATCGACCCGGCGATCTTGCGACCGGGTCGCCTTGACGTGAAGATCAAGATTGAGCGTCCCAATGAAGAAGCAGCCGCTCAGATCTTCTCGCGCTACCTCACGGCCGATTTGCCGCTCGCAGCCAGTGAAATCGAGGACTTAGGTGGGGGAGACCCCCACAAGGCCGCCATGGCAATGATCGAGACCACGGTGACAGAGATGTATCGCGCCGATGAAGAGAATCGTTTCCTCGAAGTGACCTACCAGAATGGCGACAAAGAAGTGCTCTACTACCGAGACTTCGCTTCGGGGGCAATGATCGAAAATATCGTGCGCCGAGCAAAGAAGCTTGCGATCAAACGAGAAATCGCCGGCAAGCCTGCAGGTATCTGCACCGATGATCTGCTGTCCTCGATTCGCCAGGAATACAAAGAAAACGAAGACCTACCCAACACCACGAATCCCGATGACTGGGCCCGAATCTCGGGCAAGAAGGGTGAACGCATTATCTACGTTCGCACCTTGGTTAATACCGAGAGCGAGGAAGAGCCGCTCGGCGGACGAGCCATTGAGCGCGTTGGGACTGGCCAGTACCTCTAGCCATCCATGACTCTCGCGGGTAGGTTGTGAGCGTGCGCGAAACCGTCCCCAAGATTCTCGGGATTGAGACTGAATACGGTGTCGTTTCGCCGGGAGGAGAAAGCGACCCTGTCGCCCTCTCCAGTCGTCTCGTCAATGCCTACGCAGATCGCCATCAGGCCAATACGCACTGGGACTTCGAAGCCGAGTCTCCGGGTCGTGATGCACGAGCGCAAGCCGATCCCTATGCGCTAGCGCCCTCGGTGGAGGTCCACCTTGCCAACACCGTGCTGACGAACGGTGCTCGCTACTACGTGGATCACGCGCATCCCGAATACTCATCACCCGAATGTGCATCCCCCATGAGTGCGCTGCGCTACGACCTTGCTGGCGAGGAGGTCATGCGACGTTCGATGCAGCTGGTTGCCGCACGCTTCAGCCATGAGCCCCCAGTCCTGGTCTATAAGAATAATTCCGATGGCAAGGGAAATTCCTACGGTTGCCACGAGAACTACATGCTCTCTCGAGATTTAGCCTTCGAGGAAATTGTCCATGGGGTGCTTCCGCACTTTGTGAGCCGCCAGATTTACCTTGGTGCAGGCAAGGTGGGCTCAGAAACGGAAGCCTTTGAAGATCTCGGCGTCGAGTTTCAACTCTCTCAGCGCGCAGAGTTCATCGAAGAGGTGGTCGGCCTTGAAACTACGCTCAAGCGACCCATTGTGAATACCCGCGATGAGCCTCACGCTGACCCCAAACTCTTTCGCAGGCTGCACGTCATCATCGGGGACGCGAATATGAGCGAAACCGCTACCTTCATGAAACTCGCCACCACAGCGATGCTGCTCAGCATGCTTGAAGCTGGCACAGGGCCGAAACGCAACCTGCAGCCCTATGACCCCGTTGGCGCGGTGCATAAGGTTTCCCTCGACCTGAGTTTGACTCAGGCCATTCGCTTAAGCGATGGCTCATCGATGACCGCTCTGGAGATGCAGTATGAAATCCTCGCAGCTGCCAAAGCTCATCAGCGCCAGCGAGGATTCGCTGAGGTGGCCGATGAGGCCGAAATTGCCTTCGCCTTGAGCACCTGGACCGAACTGCTTGATGGCCTCGCGAAGAATCCTGAAGATCTTGCTGACCGTGTCGACTGGATCGCCAAACGGCGTATCTTGAATGCCTTTTCCGACCGACATGGTCTTGCGCCTCTGGATGCACGCATGAGGGCGGTAGATCTGCAGTATCACGACCTTCGCCCAGAAAAATCATTGGCTGCTCGCTGCGGACTACGAAAGCTCGTTAATTCCTCGGATATGTTGAGTGCCGTCGATCTGGCGCCCCGAGATACCCGGGCTTTTTTCAGGGGGGCCTGTCTGGCGCGTTTCCCCAAAGAGGTGATCACTGCCAATTGGGATTCGCTGGTTTTTGACCTCGGTAGCGATCATCTGAGATCGGAAGAGCACACGTCTGAAC
>CAZTQJ010000263.1:0-2289 GCA_964615615.1 uncultured Acidimicrobiaceae bacterium | reverse complement strand
TCAGGTGTGGAACGTGCAATTCAAAAGTTTCCGCTTAATGCTTTGTGTGTTGTTCGTCCCGGAACCCCCGTAACCCCGTCGAACTATATCTCATCACCAAGTAAACTTAACCGCAAAGTCTCGTCGCCGACGAGCTGCTCGCCAAGATCGACGAAGGCCGTCGCGAACTCTTCAACCTGCGTTTCCAACTGGCCACCGGCCAGCTGGACAATTCGGCTCGCATGGGCCAAATCCGTCGTGAGGTCGCAAGGCTGCTTACTATCCAGCGCCAGCGTGAGATCGCGGCCTACGAAGCAGAAGTGGAGAACGCATGAGCGACGAGACTGTCAACGAAGAAGTCCAGAGCGAAGAGAGCGTTGAGGCTGCCGTTGAGGCAAGCCCAGCGCCAGTCGCTGCTGCTCCTAAGGCCGCAAGCGCGCCTGCCGACGAGAGCCGTGCCAATGGCCGCAAGGTCCGTGAGGGCATTGTGGTTTCAGACAAGATGGAAGCAACCATCGTGGTAGCTGTCCAGGACCGCGTTCGTCACCCCCGTTACCGCAAGACCGTTCAGCGCACCAAGCGTCTCTACGTCCATGACGCAGAGAACGCGGCGAAGCTCGGTGACCGCGTGCAGGTTGTTGAGACCCGCCCGCTGTCCAAGCTCAAGCACTGGCGTCTACAGGAAATCTTGGAGCGTGCCCGATGATCCAGCAGGAATCACGACTCAAGGTGGCCGACAACTCCGGCGCCCGCGAGGTGCTTTGCATCCGCGTGCTCGGTGGATCTCGCCGCCGTTACGCCTCCATTGGCGATGTATTCATCGCCACGGTCAAGGACGCTATCCCTGGCGGTGCAGTGAAGAAGGGTGACGTAGTTCGCTGCGTCGTCGTTCGCACCAAAAAGGAGAAGCGTCGTCCAGATGGCAGCTACATCCGTTTCGATGAGAATGCCGCAGTCCTGATCAACGATCAGCTGCAGCCTCGCGGAACCCGCATCTTTGGCCCCGTGGGCCGTGAGTTGCGTGACAAGAAGTTCATGCGCATCGTGAGCCTTGCACCGGAGGTGCTTTGATGAAGATCCGTAAGGGAGATGAAGTCGTAGTGCTCTCGGGTAAGTACCGAGGACATAAGGCAGCTGTTGTTTCGGCACATCCTGCCGAGGACAAGGTTGTGGTTGATGGTGTCAACATTGCCAAGCGCCACACCAAGCAGACCGGCTCAACGATGCAGGCCGGCATTATCGACAAGTACATGCCGATCCCCGCTTCGACGGTGGCCCTGTGGTGCTCAAAGCACGACGGTCCCGCCAAGGCAGGGTTCAAGATTGAGGGCGACACCAAGCAGAGGGTGTGCCGGAAGTGTGGAGCGAATCTGTAATGGCTACCGCTAGTTTTCCGCGGCTCAAGAACCGCTACAACGATGAAATTCGTGCACAGCTCAAGGAAGAGCTCGGTCTCGGCAACATCATGGAGGTCCCCAGGATCGTCAAGATTGTCGTGAACTGTGGTGTGGGTAAGGCCACGCAGACTGCTTCCCTGCTCGAAGGTGCGCAGCGTGACCTCGAGGCCATCACTGGTCAAAAGGCCATTGTCACGAAGGCCAAGAAGTCCATCGCGAACTTCAAGCTTCGTGAGGGTCAGGCCATTGGCGCCAAGGTCACCCTTCGTGGCGACCGTGCCTGGGAGTTCTTCGACCGTCTGGTCAGCCTGGCCATTCCTCGTATCCGTGACTTCCGAGGTCTTTCAGGCCGTGCCTTCGACGGCAACGGCAACTACACCTTCGGCATCACCGAGCAACTGATTTTCCCTGAAATCGACTACGACAAGGTCGACGCAACCCGCGGGATGGACATCACCATCGTCACCACCGCACGTACCGACGACGAAGGTCGAGCGCTGCTTGCAGCATTTGGCTTCCCGTTCCGCAAGGAGACCATTAACAATGGCTAAGAAGGCACTGATTATTAAGCAGCAGCGCACCCCGAAGTTCAAGGTGCGTGGCTACACCCGCTGCCAGCGTTGTGGTCGTCCCAAGGCTGTCTACCGTAAGTTCGGACTCTGCCGTATCTGCCTCAGGCAGATGGTTCACGCTGGGGAAATCCCTGGCGTGACGAAGGCGAGCTGGTGAGAGGAGGCTTGCTATGACCATGACTGACCCCATCGCCGACATGCTGACCCGGATTCGTAATGCGAATCAGGTCCAGTTCGAAAAAGTCAAGATGCCATCGTCCAAGGTGAAGACTGCCTTGGCTGAAGTCCTCGAGCAGATCGGAAGAGCACACGTCTGAACTCCAGTCACCTGAAGCTATCTC